>JAZSRG010000204.1:0-12086 GCA_045538365.1 Clostridia bacterium | reverse complement strand
AATAATACAACGTATGAAGTATTTTTAAAACAAGACTATACTATAGTCTTATGCTCTAAAGATATGCAACAAGAATATAAAAGCAGACAAGAATTCGAAAATAAAGCAAATATAAATGGTAAATTATTAAAAGATATTTGGAACAATGTTACATTTGCTGGATTTATGTATTGTGAATAATAAAAAAGACAACCAAATTCGTCATCATCACTTGATTTTTAATTTTACTAAAATATGAAGAACGTGAAATGAACCTCCAAAAGTTGGACATTTTTAAAGGTTCATTTTTTATTTGTTTATCTTTTTTATAATCGCTTCGGCAATGGTTACACCGTCAACGGCGGAACTTGTGATACCGCCGGCGTATCCTGCGCCTTCCCCTGCGGGATATAGGTTGCGGATACCTATTGCGGTGTAGTTTTCGTCACGCAAAATGCGAACCGGCGAACTTGACCGTGTTTCCACGCCCGTCATTACGGCATCTTTATCTAAAAAGCCTTTTAGTTTATTGTCAAAAGATTTTAGTCCGTCTTGTAGTCCACTTGCTACAAAAGTCGGGAAAAATTCATTAAAATCTACCCCTTTTACCCCACGAGCGTAACTTGGATTTACTTTTCCGAGTCCTGTTGACACGCGCTTTTCCAAAAAGTCGCCAACTAATTGATAAGGCGCGGTGTAATCTCCCCCACCTAAAAGAAAGGCTTTGCGCTCTAATTTTCTTTGGAATTCCACTCCTGCAAGGGTGTCGGTTGAGCCAAAGTCATCGGGGGTAACAGACACTAATACCGCGCTATTTGCGTTTTTCTCGTCTCGCGCAAAGTTACTCATACCGTTAGTTACTACTCCGCCTTTTTCACTACTTGCCGGCACGACTAATCCGCCCGGACACATACAAAAAGTGTAAACTCCCCTGCCGTTAGGTAGTCTTTCGCTTAACTTATATTCGCTTGATATGCCTATATCTTTACCAAACTGGGCGCGGTTAATATCGTCTTGAAGGTGCTCAATACGAACACCCACGGAGAAAGGCTTTTGCTCCATTTTGGTTTTATCCACAAGCAACTCGAAGATATCTCTTGCGCTATGCCCCGTGGCTAAAACTACGAAATCGCACTCGTAAACGTGTTCTTTGCCGTTTTGCGTATATTTTACGCCCTTAATTTCCCCGTTTTCTATAATAAAATCGGTTACTTTTGCGCCGAACTCAAATTTTCCGCCGTGACTTTTAATTTTTTCTCTCAACCCTTTAACGGTTGGTTTAAGTCTATCCGTTCCAATATGTGGATGAGCGTCGTATAAAATGCACTCGGGCGCTCCACACTCGACGAACTTACGAAAGACGTATTCTTGTTTTTCCGATTTCGTACCCGTATTGAGTTTGCCGTCCGAAAACGCGCCTGCGCCACCTTCTCCAAACTGAACGTTACAGTCCGCGTTAAGCGCACCGCCTTCAAAAAAGGTTTGAACGATTTGACTTCTATTCTCTATCTTCACCCCACGCTCAAAAACTACGGGAGAAATACCGCCTTCTGCCAAAGTCAAAGCCGAGAAAAGTCCGCAAGGACCTGCGCCAATGACTGCCACGCGAGATAGAGTCGGTTTCGTAATTTTTATAGGTAAATATTCCTTAAAATCAACCAACTCAACTTTTTTCTTATCATACTTTGCGCCGTCACTTAAAAAAAGTTGTACGGTGTAAACGAAACGAATATCCTCTTTTTTTCTTGCATCCAACGACTTTTTTAAAATTTTGTACGACAAAGTACCGCGTGTGAGATTGATAGTTTTCTCAATCGCGGTTTTAAGTCCGTTTTCCGTGTGGGATATGGGTAATTTTAAGTTTTTAAGTACTATTTTTTTCATTAAAAGTTTTTTTAACTCTAATATAATCTTTAAGTGCTGTGTGGTTGCGGACAGTGGATGACGCCTGTCCCTACACTTCTATCGCTATTATATCTTTGCCTTATTATTTATATCGTTTGCGCAAACGACACCCGTCGTGAACGCCCAATGCAAGTTATATCCACCGCACAGTCCGTCCATATCGAGAAGTTCGCCCAAAACGTAAAGTCCGTCGATTTCTTTGCACTCAAGCGTGGGTTTTACTTGGTCAAGTTCCACCCCACCCAAAGTGATTTGCGCGTTGTCGTCAAGCAAGTCCAAACACTTAATTTTAACCCCGCTCAATTGGTTTACTATTTTTTCTGCATTTAAGCCCACGTCTTTTAAGACTGCATTTCCAATTTTTACAGGAATAATTCCGAGCAAAAGGTTTTCTTTATCCCTTTTATCGATTATTCTTTTTTGTATTTCTTCTTTAACCGCTTTTTTATCCAAGCCGTCTAAAAGATCTAAAACCAAATAAAAATCTTTGTTTTCTCCTTGCTTTTTAGCGCGAGCGTACACGCTTGACGCGTTAAAGACTGCAATACCCGACAAACCGTATTTTCTAAACAAAACTTCTCCGCTCTCCGAGTAGCGCTCGTCCCCACAAACCAAACTTACTTTTGCGTGCGCGCGCACACCGTCAAGTCCTTTGATTTTGTCTATATCCGTCTTAATAGCGCAAAGGGCGGGATATGTTTTGGTGCATTTTAGTCCTAAATTTTTAACGAAATCAAATTTTCCGCCACCGCAAGATAATACGAGATTTTTGCACTCGTAATTACCGTTGTTTGTCGAAACCGTGAATTTATCCCCGTTCTTTTCCGCCTTTTGCACTTTGGTTTCCGTTTTTATCTCAACGCGACTGTCAATGCGTTTCCTTAAAACGTCCAAAACCGTACTCGCTTGATTGGAAAAAGGATATATACGCCCTGCCGAGTCCACTCTTGTAAACAAGCCAAACTCACGCCAAACGTCCATTAAATCACGCTCAAGTTTACCCGTAACCGCGCGGAAAAACTCGGGGGACGAATAATACTCCCCTTTCATATCCGTATTCGACAAATTACAGCGACCGTTACCCGTGGCTAAAATCTTTTTACCGACACGGTTTTCCGCTTCAATTATTAAAACTTTGCCGTGAAGACAGCACCCGCACATTAGCCCTGACGCTCCACCGCCTACAATAATCGTATCGTACATATTACTCCAAAAAAGGCTATGGAAAACATAGCCTTAAATTTTTTATTCTTTAACTATTAAGAAACTTTTACCCGTCAAGCAAACTTCGTCTCCGTGTTTCTCGTAGTTTTGACCAAGCAAAACTTCTCCGCTCATTTTTACCTTTTTAGGCTCGTTTGAAGGATTTATCGCAACTAAAATGCTTTCGTTTTCGCTCTTTCGTCTAAATACAACGGGGTATCCTTCCCCTTCAATGTACACAATCTCTTGTTCGCTTGAAACGTTAAGAGCGCTGTGTGCTTTTCTTATTTTTATAAGTTCTTTTACGGTGTTTAACAAAGAATTTTTATCTTTTTCCTGCGCTTCAACGGAACGACCGATTTCGTTATCTACGGGCAAGTACAAGTTTTCTTCGCTAACTTCAGAGAAACCGCGGTTTTTGCCTTCCGTCCATTGCATAGGAGTACGCGCGCCCGTTCTCTTTCCGCCACCGTCTTTAGATACGTTATAGTTATGTACCATACCGATTTCGTCCCCATAATAAATCATAGGAACTTGTTTTAAAGTGAGCGCGAAAGCGAAAATACACTTTATAATTTCCGTACTCTTTTTAGTGGGCATTCTGATTTCGTCGTGCGTGCCAGTAGGTGCTGTAAACATGCCGGTGTCGCCTAACTTTTCGTAAAGATAATTTACGTAATGGAAGAAGTTTTTAACCGTACCTTTGCCGTTTTCACTAAAATAGTTATCTCCCCTTTCAAAGAAAGGCGCTAAATTAGTATCTTTCTCATTTTTATACAAGTCGTTAAACATGAAAGTGTCGTGAGTTAAAAAGTCCATATCAAAACCGCACTTTGGTATTGCAAGTTGGGGAATATCCCACTCTGCAATAAACACTTTGTCATTGTATTCGCGCCTTATAGTACCTAAAACTTCGTGCCAAAACCATTGGATACCGCTCGTGTTTTGGTCATAATCGTCGTAGTATTTTTTATCGTCAAAAGTCTGTCCTTCTTTTATAAGGTGACCTGCCATATCCACTCTAAAACCGTCAATACCTTTATCAAGATAGAAACGCATAATATTGAGTATTTCTTCCCTTAAAGGTCTAAGTCTTTCGTCGGTGTAGTGCAATTTCCAAGGCGCTTTTTCGTCCGTTTTTTCAAAACCAAAGTTAAGCGCCGGTTGACTTGCGTAATAGTTAGGCACGTATCCGCCGTTTCTATAATACAAACCGCGAATTGCTCCGGGATAATTGGTGTTTACGTCGTCCGTCCATACGTAATAGTCGTTTTTTTTATTCTTTTTAGCGCGAGCCGACCACTTAAACCATTTGTGCTTGTCGGAAGTGTGACCGATAACCAAATCCAAAACGATTTTGATACCTTTTTCTTTGAAAACCTTAACCATTTTATCAAAGTCTTCCATAGTACCGAAACGTTTATCTATCGTGTAATAATCGGTTATATCGTATCCACCGTCTTTAAATGGTGACTTATAGAAAGGGTTAAACCAAACGGCGTCAATTCCCAAACTTTTAAGGTAGTCGGCTTTCTCCGTAATGCCCTTTAAGTCGCCTATTCCGTCCCCGTTACCGTCGTAAAAAGACGTGGGATAAATCTCGTAAAAAACTGCGTTTTCTAACCACTTTAACATATTTTCTCCTTATAGACCTAAAACGGCTGATGCGTTAAGGTCAAGTCCTGCTATACTTTTGTTTTCTAAATAGTCGTAATATCCTGCGGACGCTATCATTGCCGCGTTATCCGTACAAAGGATAGGTGTTGGGAAATAAACTTTAAAACCGAACTTTCCGCTTGCTTTTTGCATTTCTTCTCTTAAAAGTTTGTTCGCGCCAACGCCACCTGCTACGGCTACTTTTTTATATCCGTATTTTTTAACACATTTTATGGTGTTCTCCACCAACTGACTAACCGCTGCCGCCCTAAAAGATGCCGCAACGTCGGCTTTGACCACGTCTTTCGTGTTATGAACGTAGTTAACGACCGCAGTTTTTATACCGCTGTAACTAAACTTGATAACGTCGGACTTAAAGTTTGGTTTAGGCATAGGGATAGAAGTTTTTCCTTCACTCGCGAGTTTATCTATCTCCGGTCCACCGGGATATGGGAGTCCCAAAACTCTTGCCACTTTATCAAATGCTTCTCCGCACGCATCGTCCGCCGTTTGACCAAGCACTTCAAACTCGGTATAACTTTTAACGTCCACCAAAGCCGTGTGTCCACCGCTCACAACCAAACAAAGATAAGGTGGCTCAAGGTCTTCGTGCGCTATGTAGTTTGCAGCAATATGACCGTGAAGATGGTTTACTGCAATCAAAGGTTTGTTTGCGCTCATAGCGAGAGCCTTTGCAAAACTTACCCCACACAAAAGCGCGCCTATAAGCCCTGCGCCGTAGGTTACGGCTATTGCATCTACTTCGTCCAAGGTACAATTTGCATCCTTTAAAGCCTTATCCACTACCCCGTTTATATTTACAACGTGGTTACGCGAGGCAATTTCAGGCACAACTCCGCCGTACTCTCTGTGTATGCTTATTTGTGACGATATAACGTTGGATAATACCTTTCTGCCGTTTTCTACAACCGCTGCCGCAGTTTCGTCACATGAACTTTCAATTCCAAGTATTTTCATTGTTTTTCCTTTAAGTTTTTTTGTATTCCCACGTCACCCGTCTTTCTCTCCCCCAAGAAAAAGACAAATTATTCCAAATTTTCGGGATTAAGTCCTTCCAACTCGGGCAAAACGAATCTACCGTCGTGGCGAATAAGAACGTCGTCAAAATAAATATCCCCACCGCCGTATTCGGGAGTTTGAATTAAAACCAAATCCCAGTGAACTGCGGACTCGTTGCCGTTATACGCGTCGTCATAACAACTTCCCGGCGTAAAATGAATAGAACCGCTTATTTTTTCGTCAAACAAAATATCGCACATAGGTTTTTTGATAAAAGGATTAACGCCGAACGCAAATTCTCCTACGTATCTTGCCCCTTCATCCGTGTCGAATATCTTATTTACGGCTTCCGTGTTGTTTGCGGTCGCTTTTATAATTTTACCGTCTTTAAAGGTAAGTTGCACGTTTTCAAACTTAATACCGTTTTCAACGGACGGAGTGTTGTAAGTGATAACGCCGTTAACGCTGTCTTTAACGGGCGCGGTATAAACTTCGCCATCAGGGATATTTCTAAGTCCCGAACATTTCTCCGCGCCTATTCCTTTAATAGAGAAAGTCAAATCGGTGTCGCGTGCCATTATTCTTACTTTGTCCGTCTTTTCAATCAACTTTACTAACGGGTCCATAGCCTTGTCCATTTTAGCGTAGTCAAGGTTACAAACTTTAAAGTAAAGGTCTTCAAAGGCTTCCGTACTCATACCTGAAAGTTCACTCATGCCGTCGGTAGGATAACGAAGCACGCACCACTTGGTCTTTTTAACTCGAAGTTCGTGATGAACGGGACGGGAAAACTCCGCCATATAAAGGTTCATTTTATCCCCCTCAACGTCGGATAGTTCATAAGCGTTGTCCCCACCGCGAATACCAAGGTAAGCGTCCATTTCTTGCATTCTGTACGTTGCGTACTTTGCCATAAGTTTACAGTGCTCGTCCGTTAGCCCCATCAAAAGTCTGCGTTTAACTTTGTTGTCCCCAATATCGACAAATGGATACGCGCCAACTTTATAGCACTCGTCTATAAGCGCTTCTATAAACACGGTATCAACCCCCGTGGCTTCGATTAAAAGTTTTTCGCCTTTCTTTAGTTCACAACTATAGTTTATTAGGTTTTTTGCTAAAATTTTTATTCTCTCGTCACATTTCATATTATTTTCCTACCTTTTTAAAACCTGCTTTTTCCATAAAACGCAAGAAAGCGTTGTGTCCGTCTACGGTGTCTTTAAATACGGCAGTGTTTAATAAAATGTTTTCACAAACTTCGCCGATATAGTCTTTAATAACTTTGTCAGCATCTGATTCCGTCATATTAGTGCCGTTTTTAGAAACGAGTTCTTCAATCATATTTTTATGCTTGTAAAGCATATCGTCGGGATTAAGATAATCAACTTTTTCCCCACAAAGTATCCTTTTGATTGCTCCGCACTCTTTATCAAGTCTGCCCGGCAAAATGAAAAGTCCCATGGCTTCAATTAAGCCGATACCTTCCTTTTTGATATTATGGTACTCGGGATGCGCGTGGAAAATACCGTCGGGGTACGTTTCATCCGTTCTATTGTTTCGAAGAAGTAAGTCCATAGTGTAGGTGTCGTCAATCTTTCTTGCAATAGGAGTAATAGCGTTGTGCGGGTCTGTTGTTCTTGCCAAAATTCCTACGCTTTCGTCACTGTAATCGTTCCAAATCTCACGAATATATTCCGCGCCGTCCGCAACTTCGTTTAAGTCGTCCCCCCAAATTCTTATATCGCTGTTGTACCACTCTTGAACGGTGAATTTGAGTTTCGGGAATTTTTCGTGGGTAAAAGTCCAACGAACATCCGTGAAATGCACGGGCATAAAATGTCCACCGCCTTGATAGTGTTCGTGGGTTAAAATTGAGCCCCCGACTATAGGCAAACACGCGTTACTTCCCGCCATATAGAAGGGAAACTGTTCGGTAAATTGCAAAAGTTTAACGAAAGTCGTGCGGTTTAATACCATAGGACAATGTTTTTTAGAGAAAATGATACAATGTTCGTCGTAATACATATATGGGGAATATTGCATATTCCACTCTTCGCCATTTAGTACGATAGGTACGAAACGCAAAGTTTGACGGGCAGGGAAACCTACTCTACCTTTATATCCTACGTTTTCTTCGCAAAGCATACACTTGGGGTATCCCGTTTGTGGAGCGGAACGAAGTCTTGCAATTTCTTTATTATCCTTTTCGGGTTTAGAAAGGTTAATGGTGATTTCTAAATCACACTTTTTGCCCTTATATCTCCAATAGATATTACGTCTAACGTCGGAAAGTTTGATATAATTGCTTTTAATTCCAAGGTCGTAAAGATTAAGTACGGCTTGACGTGAACCGTATCTTTCGGTGTCTTCTAAAAAATAATCGTTTACTTGACTAGGAATAGGTGTAACCGCGCCTAAAATTGCCGTTTCAAAAAGACCGCGGTCACTCTCGTCAATTAAACCTTTCTCAATTGCGTAATCACTCAAAGGTTTAACGAACTCGTCGGGAATTTCAGCAACGGTTACTTTAGCGGTGTCAGGTTGTTCGTCTTCCCCTGCCGTGTCACAGTGCAAATCTAAAAGATTCATAACGGCGTTTTTAGCGAAAAACAAGTCGTCCGCTCTTAATCTTAAATGGGTTTTTGCGTATTCTATAAGGTTGTTTACGTGATAATGTATATTCATATTCCGCTCCTTAATTAGTTATAAAACATTAAATCCGAATAATTAGGTATTCCGTATTTTTTCTTGCTCGTGTCTTTTTCAAGTTTATCCGCAAAGCCACGAATTTTTTGCATTAAAGGTACGATAACGTCCCTGTAACTCTCGGCTTTTTTGAGTTGGTCGCTTTCTTCTTTTATTTTAGGTAAAACGTCGTTTAACTCTTTTACGTTTTCTACCAATCCGTCCAAATTAGTTTGATAGGTTTTTATAAGTTCTATTTGCGACTTCGGCTCAATACCTAAATTTTTCACTTCGTTTGCGCAGTTAGCCAAAGTGGTAAGATATTCCGTGAAGTTCGGTATCAACTGTATTCTCGCCATCATAAGCATAGTGGTTGCTTCGATATTTATGGTCTTGGAATAGTTTTCAAGATAAATTTCGTATCTGCTTTGTAATTCTTCGGGGGTTAACACGCCTTGGCGTTTATAAACTTCGATATTTTTATCCCGTAGCAAAGTCTTGTACGCATCTACGCAGTTTGAAATATTTTCAAGTCCACGGCGCTCCGCTTCCTTCGCCCAGTCTTCACAGTAATTGTTTCCGTTAAAGATAATTCGTCTGTGTTTGGATAAAAACTCTACCAAAACTTTTTTGAGCGCGTCTTCGCTCGTAAGCCCCGTTTCCGCCATAATCTTTTCCGTTTCGTCCGCCATTTTCTCAAGCATATCGGCGGTTATGGTATTTAAAACGGTATTTGGCGTTGCAATTGATGCGGAAGAGCCTACCATACGGAACTCAAATTTGTTACCAGTAAAAGCAAACGGCGACGTACGGTTTCTATCCGACGCGTCCTTTTTAAGAGTTGGGAAAACAAGTTCGCCCAAACTTATAGTGTCGCGGTGACGGCTTTCTCCGTGAAGTCCTTGCAAAAGTCTATCAATCAACTCTTCAAGTTCGCCAACGAATACGGAAATTATAACGGGTGGCGCTTCAAAACCCCCTAAACGTAAATCGTTACCAACTTGGCTAGCCGATACTCGAAGTAAGTCCGCGTACTCGTCAACAGCCGCAATAGTTGCTGCAAAAAAGGCAAGGAAAGGTAAGTTGTCGTCCGGGTTTTTAGACGGATCCATTAAGTTAATTCCGTCGTCCGTGACTATGGACCAGTTATTGTGTTTACCGCTACCGTTAACACCTTTAAAAGGTTTTTCGTGCAAAAGACAAGCGAGATTGTGCTTTTCCGCTATCTTTTTCATCATTTCCATAACGAGTTGGTTGTTATCCGTTGCAATGTTAGCAGTCGCAAAAATAGGCGCTAACTCGTGTTGAGCGGGGGCAACTTCGTTGTGTTGGGTTTTAGCGGTAATGCCAAGTTTCCAAAGTTCTTCGTTAAGGTCAGCCATAAATCCGCCTACTCTATCACGGATAGTAGCGTAATATTGGTCGTTTTTCTCTTGACCTTTGGGCGCGGACGAGCCGAACAAAGTTCTACCCGTAAATCTCAAGTCCGCTCTTTGCATATAATCGTTTTTATCCACCAAGAAATATTCTTGCTCCGCTCCAACGTTTACCGAAATCTTTTTTGACGTCGTGTTGCCTGCAAGTCTTAAAACTCTAATACCTTGTCTGTCAAGCGCTTTCATACTACGGAGCAAAGGAGTTTTCTTATCCAAAATTTGTCCGTTGTACGAGCAAAACGCAGTGGGTATGCAAAGAACGCTTACTCCGTCCGACGTGTTTTTCAAAAAGGCAGGGGAGGAGCAATCCCACACCGTATATCCCCTTGCTTCAAAGGTCGCGCGAATATTTCCGCTCGGAAAACTTGACGCGTCCGCCTCTCCACGAGAAAGATTTTTGCCCGTAAACTCCAAAATAGTGTTTCCGGATTTGTCAACGGATATAAAACTATCGTGTTTTTCCGCGGTGTAACCCGTTAAAGGTTGAAACCAATGAGTATAGTGCGTTGCGCCGTTTGCAATAGCCCACTCTTTCATGGCTTCAGCAAAAACGTCGGCAAGGGAACGAGTAAGTTCTCCGCCCGACTTTTGCAATTCTTTGAGTTCACTAATCGCGCTCTCGGGAACGTACTTTCTCATCACGTCTTCGGAAAAAACGTGCGTTCCAAAAAATTCTGTAATTCTCTTTTCTTCAGTTATGCGTTTTGGCATATTAACTCCTTATATTAAATTGCAAATTAGTTGCAAAACGTTTTGTTTTATAATATACTTATCTTGTTAGTAAGGTTTGTCCATTAAATATTTTGCAAAAGCAAAATATTTAACCCTTACCCTATATTATATATATTATATATATAAAAGTCAAGACCAAACGCAATTTTAAGCGCGATACAAAGCCGAATTTTAAGGAAAAAATATGAAAGATTTTTTAGTAGCAAGAGCGGAATTACATAACTGGGAAGAACCCGTAATATCAGGAACTAACGGCAGCGGAACTGTCTTTTTTTGCGGTTGTACTATGCGTTGTAAGTTTTGCCAAAATTACGAAATTTCAAGCGGTAAAAACGGACTTTTGTTAGACGAAAACGACCTTTTGAGTATATTTTTCTCATTAGAAGAACAAGGCGCGCACAATATCAATTTAGTTACCCCCACCCCTTTTACTCGTAAACTTATCCCCGTCCTTGAAAAGTTCAAATCTCGCTCATCTCTCCCCATAGTTTACAACACCAACGCTTATGAAAATATAGACCTCATTAAACGCCTTGACGGGCTCGTGGATATATATCTTCCCGACCTAAAGTACCACGACGACAAGTACGCTATCGAGTTTTCAAATGCGCCCAAATACTTCGATATAGCAAGCAAAGTAATTACTGAAATGTATCGCCAAAAACCTAAAAACATATACGAAAACGACCTAATGAAAGAAGGTCTTATCGTCCGCCACTTGGTGCTACCCACACTGACTGAAGACAGCAAGGAAGTCTTGGACTTTCTCGCGCGCTTTCCCACCAAACCCACTATAAGCCTAATGGCGCAATATTTCCCGACAGAAAAAGTCCAAAAACACCCCATACTCGGTCGTAAAATCACCAAAACCGAATACGACAAAGTCCTTGACTACGCCCAAATCCTTGGCTTCACCGACGGCTTCACACAGTCCCCCGACTCCGCCACCGAATCTTACGTCCCGTCCTTTGACTTGGAGTTGCTGAAAAAAAGATTAGAAAAATAAACAAATTTTGTTATAAAAAAATCAGATTTTAAAATAGAATCTGATTTTTTATTATTATTTTTCTTCAATTTTTATATTTATTATTATTTTGTTTTTCTGTTTAGCATAGTTATATGCAAGCATTGTTCCACTTTTAGGTTGATAATAACCTGCACTTTTCTTTGAATATTTTCTTTTTTCAGGTTGGTAGTTTTCATCATAATAAAAAACACAATAATCACTATCATTTATCATAGCCTGATTTCTTTCCACGTAACTTGCTTTACCTGACGTATATTTAGTTTTGTGCTCCACTTCTTCTTCCACACCAAGCAGGGTAACTTTTTCCTTTTTAAAATTACTATAAATTTGCTCCCAATACGCTCTTTCGCTTTCTAATATACACGTTTCACTCTTGCACGTATATTGTTTTCTAATAATATACGGATACTTTTCTTTAAATTCCGTAACAATTTTATGACATA
>JAZSRG010000187.1:0-4103 GCA_045538365.1 Clostridia bacterium | reverse complement strand
AAAAAGAGATAATACGTAGTCCACGTCGTGAATATGTAAGTCTTGTCCAGCGCCACCCGACAATTCTGTATTAAGCAACCAATTCTCCCAACCCCACTCGGGACGGGGGCTTATTCTTCTAAAGTTAGCGTTTACAACTTTGCCGTAGATACCGCTCTCCACTATTTTTTTGAGTTCTACGTATTCGTCCCAAAATCTTATAACTTGTCCAACTTGAACTTGCGCGCCCGTTTCTTGGCTCTTTTTAATCAATTTTTCCCCCTCGTCAACAGTCAAAGCAATAGGTTTTTCAATAAACACGTATTTTACCTTTTCCATAGCGAGTACGCCGTATTCTGCGTGCAAAAAGGTCGGTAAACAAATATCAACAACATCGACGTCCGCCTTCTTTAAAAGGTCTTTGCCGTCTCCAAAAATCTCCGCATTAGTGCCTTTTGCAAGTTCTTCGGCTTTTTCTCGTCTAATATCCGCAAGAGCAACAAGTTCTACGCCTTCTATGTTTTTATAACAATTTGCGTGCATTGAACCCATAAAACCGCAACCTATAAGTCCTACCTTAATCATTTTATCCTCCCTAAAATCTTGTCCATAGCATTGGACGTGTTATAAATTATCGTTTCAGTAAAGTATTTGTAATTTGGTATCATTTCGGCAGTTACCCAACCGTCGTATCCCACTTCTTTAAGTGCCTTCATAACTTCAGGATAGTTTACGTCTCCTGCAAGCAAATCCACAAACCCGTGAAGTCCGCCTGCCGCTACTCTATAGTCTTTGAAATGAACTTTTTTAATTTTTTCCGCCAAAATTCTTATCCAATGTTCGGGATAACCGCTGTATAATACGTTTCCAACGTCAAAATAACTGCCAACGAAATCGCTATCGATTTTATCTATAAAGTCGCGCATTTCCATAGGGGATAAAAGAAATTTATTCCAAACGTTTTCAAGTCCGATTGATACGCCCACTTTTTCCGCATACGTTTTGAGTTCGTTTACGGCTTCAAAACTTCTTTCGTATGCCGTCTTGTAGTCCACGATTTTCCCGGGAATTTCAAAGTCCGCGTTTACGCAACCGGGCACTACCAATATCGTGTCCGCACCCAAAGTTTTGGCCACGTCTAAATGCTTTTTAACAATATCTTTTGCTCTTTCTCTCTCGTCTTTTTCGTCCGAAGTAAGCCAGTTGCCCCAATAAAGTCCACTTGCTACGCTGTAAAGAGAAATTCCACTGTCGTTTGCTTGCTCTTTGATTTTGAGCAATTCTTTTTCCGTTACGGATAAACCAAGTTCGCCGTCTTGAGATAGCGCAACTTCTACACCTTCAAATCCCGCATCTTTTGCAAGTTTAAAGGATTTTAATAAACTTTGTTCAGGAAAAGACCATATACTTATACCTTTTTTCATAATTTTCTCCTTGATTTTTTATTTTACTTGTGCTACTATGTTTGTAATAACATTATAATCGACTTTGATTTGAAAAGTCGGCTATTTTTTTGGCTTGTATGTGCCAATTTGTTGTTATTACAAATTTATTTTACAAAAAAAGGTAAATATGAAAGCGACGTACGTTAAAACACAATTAAAAAGTATTATTAATATTTCTAAAATAGTGACTATACACTATTACGAGTTTGACAAAAATTTCGTATTTAGTGGAGAGAGTCACGACTTTTGGGAGATGGTGTACGTAGATAAAGGGCAAGTACAGGTTTTTTCAGATGAAAAAGAGCATATTTTGTCCCAAGGCGAAATTATTTTTCACAAACCGAACGAATTTCACTCTATTCGCGCGCTAAATTCTTCCCCGTGTTTTTTTGTTATCAGTTTTGAGTGTCACTCTCCTGCTATGCAATATTTTATAAATTATCACACTACTTTAGGAAATCATTTGCGACCTTTTATATCGTCTATTATAGACGAATCGGGCGAAACTTTCGTTATTCCAAAAAACGACCCTTATCTCAAAAAACTCAAAAAGAAAAAGGATGCGCCTATCGGTGGGGAACAGTTAATCAAGACCTATCTTGAACAATTTTTTATACTTTTGATAAGAAATATCACTAAAAAAGGAGAAAGCCATATTTTCCCAAGCAAAGAAAGTATGGAAAGCCATATCGTGAGCGCAATCAAGGAAAACGTTGCGCAAAATATCGAAGAACCTATAAGGATAGGCGAACTTTGCAACTCGCTCGGCTATAATAGAAGTTATTTGAGCAAACTTTTCCACGCCCAAACGGGAGAAACTCTCGTATCTTACACCATGCGCAAAAAGATACAAAAAGCAAAAGACCTTATCCGTGTAGGAAACATGAACTTTGCCCAAATCTCCGACCATCTTTCTTTTGATTGTTCGCAACATTTTTCAAGAGTCTTTAAACGTATAACAGGCATAACCCCTACGGAATTTAAAAACTCCCTAAACTTTACAAACGAAAATGATAAATAAAAAAACGGACGACCAATGGTCGCCCCTACTGTGGCGCTTGCGCCACACTTCTTCACTATTCACTATTCACTCATTTCGGACAGTTGAGGACGCAACCTTTACTTTTTCACTATTATCTCTTACCTATTACCTAAAATGCGGTGAACTACAAGAACCAAAACTCAAAAAGCGTTAGAAATTCTCTAACGCTTTATCTTTTTTATATTAAATTTTCAATGGTGTATTATTATATTTCTTAAACTAAATTTATACCAGATTAGAAAATGTAAGCAAATTCTAATTCAGAATATGTTGCGCTTTTGTTCAAATCAATTGATTCCTTAAAAATAAACTCATCGCCTATGTTTTCATAAACCAGTAAAGACTCGTTATATATAATAGCAAGATATGTATCTTTATCTTTTACATATTGCTTGCGATAAGCGAGAGATTTTTCATATTCTTTAACAACTGCATTGTTTATTTCTAAAATTGCTTCTTCTTCACTAATTCTCTCTTTATAGTAAAATCGTAAAGGAACAAATAGAAATAAGTTTTTGTTTGTTTCAAGTAAATTTAAATATGCTTGCAAATCATATTCTACAGTGCCATATTTGAAATTTCCTTGTTTAATCTCATTTAAATAATCGAGTGTACTGTTTCTCAACGCAACATGCAATCTAGAAACTGACATTAATTCGTTTTGACGACGCGGGCTACACGTGGCTATCATTCCTTTACCCAAAATACTTATTTGAAAAGACAACTCTCTTTTTGCCTGCATATGAGTTTGGCTTAATACAAGTTTGAAATCCAAACCATAGTCGCCACAATAACAATCACATTCCCCATTATCTTCTTTTAAGGGTTTAACAAAAGGTCTACAATTAAATTTATTAGAAAAATATCTAGATTTATTTATCAATTCCAATAAATAGTTTTCGTAATTACAATTTTTATCACCCTTTACAAAATCCTTTACAATTAAAACAGGCTCCAACGAGGAGTAACAAAGTTCCTTTTTATTCATATTATTTTTTAATATTATTCTTCCGTTTTTCTCTATAACAAATAGGACAACCACGCCCATTATTTCTATTTGCTATTGTTGCTTGCCATTCGTGACCTTTACTGCATTTCCACCAAACTTTTTGATTACTACCCACCGTAAAGTCTTCAGGTTTTAAGTGTCCATTTCTTTCGTAATTCCATTCGTTTGCAAGTTTTGGGTTAATAGTTTCTAAATCATTGTAACCTTTTAAAACTTTTTTATTTGAACAAATTGGACAACCATTACCTTTGTTTCTATTTGCTATTACTGCCTGCCACTCGTGACCTTTACTGCATTTCCACCAAACTTTTTGATTACTACTAACAGTAAAATATTCTGGTTTTAAATTTCCGTTTTTTTCATAATTCCATTCTTTTGTCAAAGTGGGATTGATTGTCGCTAAATCGCTTTCACATTTAACAGCATATCTGCCAGCACAATATGGACAACAATTTCCATTATTTCTGCTTACTATCGTTGCTTGCCACTCGTGTCCTTTTGAACATTTCCACCAAACTTTTTTATTACTACCAGCCGTAAAGTCTTCTGGTCTTAAATTGCCATTTTTTTCATAATTCCATTCTTTTGCTAATTCAGGATTAGTATACAAAAGTGAATTTTCTTTTTC
>JAZSRG010000116.1:0-2678 GCA_045538365.1 Clostridia bacterium | reverse complement strand
TGATTAACAGCAATGATCATAGGAATTATCGCTATAAACACAAACACCATCATTAAAATCTGATAAAGTTTATTCTTTTTGTTTACCAAAATTAATAATTCATCCGCCTTTTTTCTCGCTTCGTCTATTTGGTTTTTGGCTTGAACTTCTTTTTCTTGTTGTTCGGTTTGGAATTCAAGTCCACAATAACTGCACGCCTTTGCGTTTATATCTTCTACGTTTCCGCACTCTTTGCAAATTTTCATCTCGTGACCGCAATGCTCACATCTATTATGTAAAAGCGCCGTTTGTTTTCCACAATTTTTACAGTTTATCACTTTACTTTATCTCCTCGTCAATTTCAATATTTTTGTACATATATTTCTTGTTTTCACTCGTTAAGTTTACTTGATAATTATCATAACCTCTTTTTTTAAGCCACAACTCAAAATACTTGTGCGATTTTAAAGATTCATAATTGCCACCACCCTTTTTGCGCTGAACCATTGTGATAATAAACATTACCATGAACCCCACAAAAAGGATCATCACTACCCAAAATAGCATTGGCGGTTCACTACCTTTTAAATTATCCATATCTGAAAACATAAAAAATATTACCGCAACCATCAAACTACCTAATACTAATCCAATTATCGAAAAAACTTTATCTTTTTTCTTGCTATTGGCTTGGCCCGCAATATTCATCCCGTGCATAGGATAATCTTTGGAAAATTCTTCAACAAGCCTGTCTTTTTGGTCTTGCGGTAAGGTCATATAGTCCACTGTTTGTCTGTTTTGTTTTTCTACAACGTCAGCAAAAACAAAATTACAATGCGGACAAACTTTTGCTTGATCGCTTATAGGTTTACCACAATTTGTACAATATATTAGCATACACCTTTCTCCTTTGTAACTTTTTTATATATTATACGGAACATTTTGTTCCAAGTCAAGTATTTTGGAACGATTTGTTCTATATTATAAGTATGGGGAATAAATTTTGTGAACAATTAAAGACTTTGCGAGTGGAAAATAATCTATCTCGCGCGCAGTTAGCGGAAAAATTAAACGTTTCCGTGCGCCTTGTGTCGTATTGGGAAAACGGCGAGCGCGAGTGCGACTTTGATATGCTTATAAAAATTGCTAACCTTTTCACCGTCAGCATTGATTATTTATTAGGAAGAGTTGATTATTAAAATATCACGTTTTACGCGTGCACAAAAAAAGAGAAAACAAAAAGTTTTCTCTTTTTTGTATCGTTTTTATAATTTTTCACTCATTCTACCTTTTTTGTATATGTCGCAGACGAGTTTTTGTATCTTTAGGGCTTTTTCTCCACTTATTTCGGGCTCACGATTGTTTTGTACGGCATCGTAAAAGTCTGCTATTTGACGGATATGGCGGAAGCCCCAATAGTCTTTACCACCTTCGTAATATATTCCGTCAGACTTTTGGCTAACAGTGAGAATTTCTCCGTTGTTAAACGTTATTTTAGCGTCGTCATAACTCATAACGGCTTTGCCAAACTCACAACAAAGTCTAATTTCTATTTCGTCGTCACAAGCATAGTTATTCATTGCCCAAAACGACAAAGTTGCGCCACCTTTATATCGAATAAATCCTTCGCCCGTGTCATCTACTTCCATAATATCGTGTCCACGGTTTGATAGGTGGGCTTGAACGTCCACCACTTCGTCGTCTATAAACCAGTTTGCAAGGTCAATGGAGTGTATTGCTTGGTCTATTATTACTCCACCGCCTTCATACGCCCACGTGCCTTTCCAGTCGGACAAAGAATAATATTCGTCGGGCTTGCACCAAGTCAAAACAACACGCGCGGATAAAATCTTGCCGAGTTTGCCGTTTTCCAAATTTTCCTTTATAAGTTTTGACGTGTCGTTATATCTGCATTGAAAAATTACGCCGTACTTGACGCCCTTTTCTTTTGCTATTTTAACGTTTTCTACAGCGTCTTCATAGCGAATAGACATAGGTTTTTCGCACAAAACGTTTACGCCTTTTTCCAATGCGTACTTTGATATAATAGGGTGTAAATAATGTGGTACGCAAACGTGCAAGACGTCCAGGTTTTCTTTGTCTATCATTTCTTTGTAGTCGTAATAAGCCCTGCATTTATATTTTTCCGCCGCCCTATCCGCTCGGTCAGGTTTCACGTCGCAAACACAAGTTAGTTTAGCATTTTCAAGGTTATCACAACTCGTTGCGTGCATAGTAAATATGTTTCCGCAACCAACTATTCCTACTCTAAGCATTAAAACTTAACTCCTTTAATAAAAATTTCAAGGAATTTACGCCGTCAAACAAGGTTGCTTGAGTAATTTCTTCCCCTTTCTTTGCTCTATCCGTAAAATATACGAGTTCGTTATAGTATCCGCCTAAATCGGATATGTTTCCGCCTTTGTAATTGCCTTCACCCAAGACAACCTTTTCGATTTTAATTTCATTTGCGGAATCTTTCGTATAACAAATAAATTTACCGCCGGCGTTTTCCACAACGGCTTTTTCAAAAACCACTCTAAAACTTGCTTCAAACGGATGTGTTGCAGGCAAATCCCACGTGCCTTCAACTCCCACTACAAATTCAGGGTATTGCATTAAGGTATTTACGTAAGAGTTTTGCTCTCCTAACTTGTTTTTAACTGAAAAGATTTTTTCAAAGTCGGAGGCCAAGCGGT
>JAZSRG010000118.1:0-8471 GCA_045538365.1 Clostridia bacterium | reverse complement strand
GATTAAAAATGAAGTATCTTGTAGAAAAAGAAGATAAATTAGATGAAGAATATAAATCATATTTGTTAAAAGACGAAATAGTTAAGTTTAATTTTTTGGGATTAGGATGGGATAGGTGTGTGATATTTACAAATAAACGTTTACTTGTCTTCGAGAAAGAGGGCATGACAAAAACGATTGACGAGTATTTTTTTAAATCAATTCAATGCGTAAGACTGGAAAGAAGATGGTCAGACGATTTTATCAGTTTATTGTTTTCTGATGGGAAAATGCTTAATTTTGAATTCGTAAATAATGTGGATGTTGTAAGTTTTTTTAAAAAAATATCTGAACTAATAGTTTAATTTTTGTAGCATTAAGTATGGTTTGAAATGGCGTGATTTTTAAAAATAATCGCGTCATTTTTTTATCCCCACTATATCCAAAATTATGCTTTACTTATGGGGTGGGATAGGGTATAATAATTATAGGTGAATTATGGCTAATTGGGAAGAACTTTTAAATAGCGAACAATTAAAAGCGGTTAAAGACACGGAAGGCGCGGTGCTCGTTTTGGCGGGGGCTGGTAGCGGAAAAACGAGAGTTTTGACGTATAGAATTGCTTACCTTATGGCGGAAAAAGGCGTTGCGCCCGAAAATATTTTGGCTTTGACCTTCACAAACAAAGCGGCTAAAGAAATGAGTAGTCGTGTTTTGTCGTTGGTTGGAAAGACGGGGGCGTTGACTTCGACTTTTCACTCTTTTTGCGCGCGATTACTTCGAAGCGAAGCGGAATATTTAGGATACGACAAGTCCTTTTCTATATACGACACCACGGACTGTGATAGGCTTATGAAGAGAATTTTGACGGAAAAGCATATCACGGATAAAAACGCAAAAAGCAGGGCGCAGAGCCTTATATCCAACGCAAAATCGGCGTGTTTAAACCCCGAAGAAATGGGAATAGAGTATTCGTATATTCGCGATATCGACTTATACGTTGAGATTTACAAGAGATATCAAGAGTTACTAAAGCAAAGTAACGCTATGGACTTTGACGACCTTTTGATGAACGTTTATTTGCTTTTTACAAACTTCCCTGGAGTGCTTGAAAAATATCAATTTAGATACCGTTATATTTTGGTGGACGAGTTTCAAGATACAAACAAACTGCAATTCCACATTACCTATCTTTTGGGTAAACTTCACGGCAACGTTTTCGTAGTTGGCGACGACGACCAAAGCATATACAGTTGGCGTGGCGCGGACGTGACCAATATGACGGGCTTTAAAAAATATTATCCCGATGCAAGATTATATAAGTTAGAGCAAAATTATCGTAGCACCCCCGAAATACTTGCGGTTGCAAATAAAATAATTTCGTCAAACGAAGAGCGTATCGGCAAAGAACTTTGGACAAACAACGCAGGTGGCGTTAAAGTTGAGTTTAAGAGCGCGTATAACGATAGACAAGAAGCGGAATACGTAGTTGAATCTATGATTTCTCTTATGCGCTTTAACGGATACAAAGCAAGTGATTTTGCAATACTAACCAGAATAAACGCTATAACCCGTCTTTTTGAAGAAAGGCTTAATATGTACAATATTCCTTATAAAATGTTCGGCGGATTTAAGTTTTACGACAGAGCGGAAATTAAGGACATATTAGCATATATGCGTTTAGCGATAAACCCAAGGGACACGGAATCTATGCTCCGCGTTATAAACGTGCCTGCAAGAGGAATTGGCGACACGAGCGTAGAAAAAATGCTTAACCTTGCAAAATCCCGTGGAGAAAATCTACTTGATATCGTGCTCGATATACACGAGCGTGACGAACTTCCGTCCGCTCTTCGAAATAAAGTGGGCGCGTTTCGTGAACTTTTGTCCGAACTTATTCAAAAAGGCACGGACATGCAAGCAGACGAGTTTGCGCAATTCGTGGTGGAGCGCGTAGGTTTTAATACCTATTACGACAAAACCATAGACGAAGAACACGCAAAACTCCAAAATATAGAAGAATTTATATCAGGCGCAAGTGAGTTTGTTCGTGATAACGGGGGCGCAAGCGTGCGTGACTTTTTGCAAAGCGTGGCGCTCGTATCCGACACGGACGGTATGGACGACTCCGATTACGTGACGATATCCACTATTCACATGGCGAAAGGGCTCGAGTTTAGATGCGTTTTCGTCGTTGGACTTGAAGAAGATATTATCCCGTCATCTCGCGCTATTCACGAAGCGGGTGGCATAGAAGAAGAGCGACGAATAATGTACGTTGCGGTAACTCGAGCCAAAGAAAGACTATATCTAACGTACGCGGGAACTCGTTTTAGATTTAACGAAGTCAAGACAAATATGCCGAGCAGATTTTTGCGCGAAGCCTTTTTGCTCACAAATCCCACAGAGAAAATGGCTCAACAAAACGATTATAGAATACGCTCGGGTAATTCGTATTCTGCAACGCAAGCGACTTTACCAACTCGTCCCGTAATCTCGCCACAAAAACAATCGGCGGATAAAAACGACGTAACTAAATTTAAACTCGGTCAAAAAGTCCGTCACGCAAGATACGGCGTTGGTCGAATTATATCAATAGAAGGCACGGGCGCAAACGCTATGGCAACAGTTGCTCTTGAAGGATTAGGAATTAAGAAATTTGCGCTATCAATCGCGCCTTTAACCCCGGAGGAGTAATGGGAAGAGTAGAAGAACTCATAAGAAAACTAAATAAATGGAGTTACGAGTACTATACCTTGGATAACCCGACCGTGTCGGACGCGGAGTATGACAAAGCGTACGACGAACTTTTGTTACTCGAAAAAGAGAGCGGAGTAGTTTTGCCCGATTCTCCGACAAGACGAGTAGGCGGGGAGATTTTAAAAGGTTTTTCGTCCTACAAGCACAGAGCCCGCTTGTATAGTTTGGATAAGTGCAAAACGCACGAAGAACTTGAAAAATTCCTTGATAAAAACGGGGAAAATACGGACTACACGGTGGAATACAAGTACGACGGACTAACCATAAATTTGACCTATGAAAACGGTTTACTCACTCGCGCAACTACGAGAGGGGACGGCGTTGAAGGGGAAGACGTAACCAGTCAAGTTTTGACCATAAAGAGCGTGCCGTTATCAATTCAAGACAAAGGAATTTACGAAATACAAGGGGAAGCCATAATGCGCTTATCCGTGCTTGAAAAGTATAATAAAACGGCGCAAGAACCCTTGAAAAACGCAAGAAACGCGGTGGCGGGCGCAATTCGTAATCTTAACCCGTCCGAAACTGCAAAACGCGCTCCCGAAGTGGTGTGTTATAACGTTGGTTTTGCAGACGACAGGAAATTTTCGTCCCAGTCTGAAATGTACGAATTTTTGAAGAGAAACGGGTTTAAATGCGGTTATTACTTCAAAATTGCAAAAAACAAAGACGAAGTTTTACGCAATTTAGACGAGATAGAGCAAAACCGTGAGAGCCTTGACTTTTTGATAGACGGAGCGGTTATAAAAGTTGATTCAGCCGAGATTCAAGATAGACAGGGTTACACCGAAAAATTCCCGCGTTGGGCTATGGCTTATAAGTTTAAAGCCGAAGAAATGACAACGACTGTTGAAGGCGTTGCTTGGCAAGTGTCAAGAACGGGAAAACTCAATCCTTTAGCCTTGCTTACCCCCGTGGACATAGGCGGTGTTACCGTTAAAAAGGCAACGCTCAATAATTATAGCGAGATTTTAAGAAAGGATATAAAGATAAATTCAAGGGTGTTTGTCCGGCGTTCAAACGACGTTATCCCCGAGATTTTAGGGGTTGCGGAGCACACGGAAAACTCTGTAGATATAGAAAAGCCGACAAAGTGTCCCGTATGTGGTTCGCCCGTTCGATACGACGACGTATTTATATACTGCACGAACGATAAAACGTGCGTATCGAGAACGGTTTCCGCCCTTGAACATTTTTGCTCCAAAGACTGTATGGATATAGAAGGTTTGAGTGAAAAAACGCTTGAACAAACGTACAACGAATTAGGCGTCCGCAAAGTGTATAATCTTTACGAGTTGACGGAAGAAGATTTGTACAAGTTAGACGGTTTTAAGGAGAAAAAAGTCAATAATCTTTTGTCGTCCATTGAACGCTCCAAAACCACGGAATTATGGCGTTTTATACACGCGCTCGGTATTCCTGGAATTGGCAAAAAAGCGAGCAAACAACTTGCAACGGCTTTTGGAGATTTGAACGCATTAAGAAAGGCTACGGAAGAAGAACTTGTAGCCCTTGAAGATTTTGGGGAAATAACGGCTAAAAACGTCGTCAACTATTTTACAAATCCCGAAAATTCATACGACCTTGACAAGTTGCTCGAAAAAGGTTTCGTGTTTAGTGAAGAAAAAAGTAGCGGTGGAGCACTGTCGGGGCTTGTCGTCGTTTTGACGGGTAGTTTGGTGAGATTTAAGCGTTCTTACGCTCAAAGTTTGATAGAAGAGCGCGGTGGTCAAGTGGCGGACTCTATATCAAAACGGGTTAATCTCGTGGTAGCAGGCGAGTCGGCGGGCAGTAAACTTGAAAAAGCAAAAAAACTTGGAATTAAAGTCATAGACGAAGACGAGTTTGTTAAAATTTTAGATTTAGAGTGATTTATAAAGGGTTTTGCGAATTTAAGAGCGCAAAACCCTTGCATTTTTTTAGCGTATTGTGTTATTATATACTATGAATAATAGTTTATTAGGAGCAATCTGTGAGAATAGGTAAACTTTCGCAAGAAGAACTCAATAAAAATATTTTTTCCGTTATAGGTAGCAGACGACGTGAAGTCGTTGACGGCTGTACCCATAGCGGAGATTGTTCTTTACTCGATTTTAACGGTCTTAAAATGCTCGTGTCCACCAACGCCGTTGCCGTAGTTGGGGATAGCGAAGGATATAGAGCGGTTGTATCAACGGCAAACGGAATTGCGTCATCAGGCGGATATCCGGTGTCTGCAAATATTACTTTGCTTTTGCCGACGAGCGCAACTATGGATACGGTGAAAAAGATAATGACGAGCGCGGAAGAAGGCGCGAAGGCGTGCAATACCGAAATCACGGGTGGACACACCGAGTTTACTCCGTCCGTAACCGATCCCGTTATCACTTGTACGGTGGTGGGCGTTTTGTCGGACGACACGAGAGAAAGCGTATCTTTAAGGGCTGGAAACTCTATAATTTTGACCAAATTCGCAGGAATTTCGGGCACGCAAATATTGAGTGAACGATACCGCAAAGATTTGTCTTCGCTTGATGAAGAAACTGTGTTAGACGCGTTGAATTTTAAAAACGATACGAGTATTTTAAAAGAGTGCGCGTGTCTTGTTGGCGCGGACGTTAGTATGCTCGTGAACGCGTCCACCGGCGGTGTTTTAGGTTCTATTTTAGACGTTTGTTCAAAGTCTGGACTTGGCGCGGAGATTGACGGGGACAGAATACCCGTGCATTACGTTACCAAGAAAGTTTGCGGAGTTTTAGGCGTTGATCCCCTTAAACTTCACGCAGGCGGTAGTCTTATAATTACTACGAATAAACCGAGCGCAATACTCACGATTTTGAAAAAACGCGGTATAACTTGTACGGAGATAGGCGTTATCACTAAAGAGAAAGGCGTGACTGTTAAACGCGGAGATAAAACAGAAAAATTAGAGTCTGTTCGTGACGAGATAACCCGTTTATGGGAGGATAGAAATGTATAGTATGACAGGTTACGGCAAGGGCGCGGGGAGTTATCTCGACCGTGAACTTACCATTGAGTTAAAATCGGTAAATCACCGTTTCTTGGACGTTACGGTTAAACTTCCACGCACCCTTTTGTACGCGGAAGACACGATAAGAAAGGTTTTGCAGTCCAGACTTTCCCGCGGACACGTGGACGTTTACGTGACCTTAGTGGATAAAAGAGAGGGCGCGACTAATATCAGCATAGACAAAACTTTGGTGTCAGAGTACGTTCGCCTTGCAAAAGAAGTGTCCGACGAATTTGGAATTGAAAACGATTTTTCTTCCACTTTCGCCCTTAAAATTCCCGACGTTATAACGACGGACGTTGCCGACCAAGAAGGATTAACACCCCTTGTTGAAGAGTGTACCAACCAAGCCGTTGACGGACTTTTATCTATGAGATACGCTGAAGGGGAGTCCCTTAAAAAAGATTTGACGGCTCGAGTTAAAACTATGCGCGATATGCTTGAAGTTATAAAGGCGCGCGCGCCTATGGTTGCGGAAGACTATAGAGTAAGACTCACGGAAAAACTTACCGAACTTTTATCAGGAAATATTGACGAAGCGAGAATTTTGCAAGAAGTTGCAATATTTACGGACAAAGCCAACATTGATGAAGAAATCACAAGACTTTCCGCCCACTTTGATAGATTTGACGAGTACGCAAAAGACACGGCTCCCGTTGGAAGACGTATGGACTTTTTAGTACAGGAAATGAATAGAGAGATTAACACTATGGGCAGTAAGTCCAACGACGTTACTATAACAGAACAAGTTTTGCACCTTAAAAACGAACTTGAAAAGGTGCGTGAACAAGTACAAAATTTGGAGTAAGATATGAAATTCGTTAGCATAGGATTTGGAAGCCTTGTAAACACCGACCGCGTTATTGCGGTTGTAAACCCCGATACTTTGCCGAGTAGAAGACTTATAAACGACGCAAGGGACACGGGTAATTTGTTGGACGCAACTTGTGGAAGAAAGACGAGAGCCATCGTCGTAACCGACGGCGGTCAAGTTATTCTTTGCGGACTAAATACGGACACGATTGCATCCAGACTTAATCAAATAGATACCAAGGAGGAGTATGACGATGAGGAGGCTTAAAAAGGGATTACTAATAGTTATAAGCGGACCGAGCGGAGCAGGAAAAGGAACTATCATTAAAAGACTTAAAGACGAGATTCCAAGCATTAGTTATTCCGTTTCCGTTACGACGAGAGCGCCGAGAGAGGGCGAAGTTGACGGTCGTGATTATTTCTTTAAAACTTACGAAGAGTTTAAAGATATGCTTCACCACAACGAGTTTTTGGAAACTGCCGAAGTTTACGGAAACTATTACGGAACGCCTAAAAGTTACGTTCAAAAACTTCTTATGGACGGCCGTGACGTTATTTTGGAAATTGATACGGTGGGGGCCGGCAACGTTAAAAAGCAATTTCCGAGCGCGGTTACCGTATTTATCGTACCGCCCACAGCAAACGACCTTGTGGATAGATTAAATAAAAGGGGCACGGAAACCGAAGAAGTTAAAAATCGTAGGCTTGAAGCATCCAGCAAGGAAATGGCAAGCATCAAAAATTACGATTATATAGTAGTAAACAACGATTTGGACGAGGCGGTTGACGATTTGTGCTCAATTATCAAAGCAACCCATTGTTCGGTAAAACTCAATTCAGTTTTAGTACACAAATATTCTGGAGGTAAAAAATTATGATGACTGAACCACCTATTGATAAACTTATTGAAAAAGCAGAATGTAGATACGCTTTGACTTGCGTAGTTGCAAAACGCGCTCGTCAACTTATCGGTCAAGAACAAGAATATCTTGAGTCCACCGGTATGAAACCTGTTAGCCTTGCTGCTAAAGAAATTTACGAAGGCAAAATCGTTATTCAAAAAGACTAATGCTTAGGGGTAAGACCATAGCGCTTGGAGTAACGGGGGGAATTGCCGCGTATAAAGCGTGCGAAATTTGTTCGGCTCTTGTAAAACTTGGCGCGAAGGTAAACGTAATAATGACTAAAAACGCAACGGAGTTCGTTAGACCTCTGACTTTTGAGGTACTATCAAACAACCCCGTGGCTTTTGATATGTGGAATAGAAACCGCGAGTGGGAAGTGGAGCACGTGTCTATTGCCCAATCCGCGGACCTATTTTTAATTGCGCCGGCTACTGCAAACGTTATAGGTAAACTTGCGTCCGGCATAGCAGACGATATGTTGACGACGACTATTCTTGCAACTAAAGCGCCCGTCGTTATTTGTCCTGCCATGAACGTCGTTATGTACGAAAGCCCTATACTTCAAGAAAATATTCAAAAACTTAAGAATATCGGCTACACGTTCGTGGACGCAGAAGAAGGCAGACTTGCGTGCGGTACGAGCGGAAAGGGTAGGCTTGCAAACCCTGACGTTATTGTAAAACGAGTAGTTGATATGCTTTTTAAAAACGATTTGGAAGGCAAAAAAGTACTTATAACGGCAGGTGGTACGAGCGAGCCTATTGACGGCGTTAGAAGAATAACCAACCGCAGTAGCGGAAAAATGGGTATGAGCCTTGCTCGCGCGGCGCTAAGACGCGGTGCGGAAGTTACCGTCATAGCGGGTAATATTACTGCAACCGTACCTAAAGGCGTAAACCTTGTTTCAGTTGAAACGACGGACGAGATGTGTAGCGCGGTTTTAGGTAAACTTCCTGACGTTGACTTTATTATTAAGGCGGCGGCTCCGTCGGAAGTCGGAGGCC
>JAZSRG010000196.1:0-4399 GCA_045538365.1 Clostridia bacterium | reverse complement strand
CCGCTTGGCCTCCGACTTCATAGGAAGTTCCGCGCCGTCAATGATTTCTTCACGGTACATATTAACCAAAACGGTTTCAGCCGTCGGCAACAAGAAATGTCCGTCTTCTTTAGCGCCTTCGCTATCCAACCAATAAACTTCTTCAGCAAATTTTGGGAATTGTCCTGCGCCGAAACCACAGTTGTAGTTAAGCATGTGAGGGGGCAAAATAAATTCGTATCCGTCTGCTAAATGCTCGGATATAAAGAAGTTAAGTAACGCCCACTCAAGTCTTGCGCCGTCGTGACGGTAAAACCAAAATCCGTTTCCGCCAACTTTTGCGCCCCTTTCGTAGTCTATCATTTTAAGGCTATTGCAAAGGTCAACGTGGTTTTTTGCTTCAAAGTCAAACGTAGGCTTTTCGCCAACCACCTTTATAACTTCGTTATTTTCCTTTCCGCCTGCAACAACGTCCGCGTCGGGAATATTAGGAAGTTCAGCCATAAAATTATTGATAAAGGTCGTGAGTTCACTAATTTTAACGTCGATTTCTGCGATATCCGTACCGAGTTTCTTCATAGCGGATATAGTTTCCGTTACGTCCTTTCCTTCCTTCTTTAATTGAGGAACGAGAGCGGATACACGGTTTCTTTCTGCTTTCATCTTTTCAGATTCTTGCAAAAGTTCGCGTTTTGCTTTGTCTGCTTCCAAAAGTTTGTCAAAAGAAATATTAGGATTCTTTCTCCAAAGAAGTTCTAACACTTCTTGCGGATTGTTTCTAATGCGGTTAAGGTCTAACATATTCCACCTCTTAGTAATTTGTATGCATTACATTATAGCATTAAAATTACTCTTTGTAAAATTATTTTTACTAAAAAAACGGTAAATACTCAATAATACGTTGTGTTTTTTTAGTTTTTATACTATAATGTATATATTCATTTGACAATCGGAGATTATTTTAATGAAAAAAGTACTGTTTTTAATATTAACTATAATATTGTCTTTATCTCTTTTTGCCTGCGGTGGGGAAAAAGATTCCTTCTCAACGGGTAACTTCTTGCCCGAAATCGAAGGAAGCACGGGATACGAAAAACTCGTTTATTCCGTAAGCGAAACCGGTGTTTCCGCCGATAGCCCTTACGCGCAAGAAGGAACTCTTGCTCTCGTTGCAGAAAGATTGGCTATAGACACGTCGGTAATTATGCCGAGTTTTTCTATCAAAGATAACGAATTTCACGTTGACTTTAACAACGAAATTCCCGTTAGCAAAAAATATATAGTTTTATCTAGCACCTTAGAATTCGGTGGCGACCAAATGCAAAGTTATACTATTTGCAACCCTGAATTCTCTCCCCTTTATTCTTTTAAAAGTTTAATAATTAAGTCCGAAAAAGTTGCGTGGACGGGAAAAGAAGAAGACAAACCCAACTGCGTAAGTTACTATATGTTCACGACTTACACCGAAGGTACGGAAAAAGCCACTTCCGTAGTTCTCCGTCAAAAGGAATACGGTCAAACGGATTATAAAGAGTGGGAAAAAATCGATATGAATTACGATAGCATCTCCGGTGGGACGTCAGTATTTTGGGATACCAACCAAATGTATTACGCTATAAGAGGTATGAATACTCTTCACGAAGACAATTTCCAATACTCTTTCTTCACTCCTATGGCTATTGAAAAAGGAACGAAACACGTTATCGCAACTTCTAAAAACGGACAGTCAGCCGAGCGTGACACCTTCCCTTATATCAAAAATAAATACGAAAGCAAACCTGATGCAAACTTCACTTACACTTTGGTGAGCATAGTACCCTCAGGCGCGCCCGTTACAGGTTCTGGCATACAAGTTTACTACTCTGAACAAGCCCTACACTCTAAAACTCAACAAGATTTAACCGCCCCTGCAAGATGTCCAAGAGTACCTATTCTTATTATGGAAAACTACTCCGCAAACACGACTGGCACGCAAACTAATCCAAGAGGGGCTATAATATACAGACTTATAGACGTTGTATCTGAAAAATAATTTAAAATGCAAACGAAAAGAGCAAGCGCGAAATGCTTGCTCTTTTTTTATTACCTTTCTTATTCAGCAGTATAGTTATCAAAATATCCTTGAATAAATACGATAGGCGTTCCTTTATCTCCTGAACCTGAAGTTAGGTCACAAAGTGAACCAATCAAGTCGGTAAGTCTTCTGGGAGTCGTGCCTTCGGACGCCATTTTACCAACCAAGTTAGCGTCTTTCTTTTGAATTTGTTCTTTAATAGCGGACTTTAGAGCATCTCCCGACAAAGCCGAGAAGTCGTTGTCTGCAAGATATTTGAGTTTGAGTTCGTTGGGCGTACCTTCAAGTCCTGCGGTGTAAGCGGGCGCTACCACAGGGTCAGCAAGTTCCCAAATCTTTCCAACGGGATCTTTAAACGCTCCGTCGCCGTAAACCATAACTTCTATAACTTTACCGGTAGCGTCGAACAATTTCTTTTGAATTGCCTCCACGATAGGTTGACAATCTCTCGGGAAAAGTTTAACTTTGTCTTCCGTTGCTTTGTTCGAACCGAGTAATCCGTATTTCTCGTTGCAACCGCTTCCGTTTATAGGCGCGTTCATAATCTCGTCAAGACCTAAAACTATATTTGCTCCGTTTGCTTTCAAAATGCGTTTAGTGCGCGCTCTCGTATGTATGTCGCAAGTTAAAACGTTTTTAGTATAATTCAAAATGGCTCTCGGATTGTTTGCAAATATAATCTCACAATCTGCTCCGCTCTCACGAATAAGTTGCTCGTAATATTCAACGTAATCAACTCCCGTAAAGGTGTGTTTTTCATATCCAAAAAGTTCACGATATTTTTCAAGACTTAATACGTCACGATAAGGATCTACGCCCTTCTCGTCTAATGCGTCAATGCTTACTAAATGGTTTCCAACTTCGTCAGACGGGTAAGACAACATAAGTACGATTTTCTTCGCGCCTTTTGCTATACCTCTTAAACAAATTGCAAAACGGTTTCGGCTCAAAATCGGGAATATAACACCTACCGTTTCTCCACCAAATTTGGCTCTAACGTCGGTTGCAATATCATCAACGGTTGCATAGTTTCCTTGCGCTCTTGCTACGATTGCTTCGGTCATAGCAACTATATCACGGTCGTGAAACTCAAATCCACCGTCTTTTTGCGCTTCCAATATGGAATTAGTTACGATTTCAACAATATCATCACCTTGTCTAATAATAGGCGCTCTAACACCACGTGATGTTGTTCCAATCATGCGACTCATAGTAATTGCTCCTTTGTGATAAATGAAAGTTTTGTTTTTTATCACGACAATATATTATAATGCAATAATGAAAATTTTTCAAGTAATTGAAAGTAGATTATAAAAAAAAATGAAAATTGTTTCCATTTTTTCTTCCGCATACTCTACGCGCACGCGTAATATAATAAGGTATGAAAATTGAAATTTTATCCCCTATTCCGTGCAGTATTTTTTATAAAGGTCGCCAAAAAGAAACGCCCGCCGTTTTATCAACGGACACCGACGACCGACTTCAACTATCCATTCTTCCGGCTTATCCCGAAAAATATCTCTCCTACACCCTGATAATTGCTATAAAAAACGATAAAATCGTAGATATATCAGGGGGAGCGAAAGCAATTTGTTGGGGAAACGGGATTGCGCAAATTACCCTTGTCCCACCTATTTCTCAAATAAGATTTACCCCTAAAATACTTGCTCAAAAGCGCATGAACAACGATCTCGTCACCCTTTACGACGACGGACGGAAAAAAGTTATGTGCGAAGGCTCGTCCTTTTACACTTTTGATCTTCCCGACGATATAGAAAAACTCGTGTTTAAAGCGCAAGACCTTGGAAATTGCGCCTTGATAAGTATAGAAGGCAAAGTTTTAGACAAAAAATATATACTCGCGCTATACTCTAACGGTCACGAGTGGAAAATCATGCACGAAATTATTGCAAGCGAGATAATTTCCACCGACAAAGGGGTGAAAACTGTAGATATAATTCCGTCTATGTTAAGGTTTGAGAAAAGGGCTTTTTATAAAGCCTTTATAAAAGAACCCGAAACGCAAGAATATATCCCTACTATTCGCCACACATACCCCGACGAACTTATTCCCTATCTTTTCTTTGAAAACGTCTTTTTAGGCAACGAAAACGCCACAGCCTATCTTGACGACTCTTTGCCCCAAAACTTGGACGCTATAAAAGAGTTCATTGGGGAGGTGGATACGGTGTCTTTTCCCGCTCTTTCGGGGTATGATTTAGATACGATTGCGCTATACAACGGTAATTTGAGCATTTCTTTTCCCGATTTATATAAAATTCAGGTAGAAAAAGGGAAAATTATCAATATTATTCACCTTCTTACTTGCAATTAAAATTATTTTTT
>JAZSRG010000077.1:0-3148 GCA_045538365.1 Clostridia bacterium | reverse complement strand
GGGCGACCTTAAAAAACCGTATGACAGAAGTTGCGAACTTATGAGAAAACGTTTTGAACTCTCAATGGCGCTATATGCGTACGAGGAGGAAGAAAATGATTAAATCTTTTAACGGAAAAACTCCTAAAATTGCTCAATCTGCCTTTGTAGCGGAAAACGCTACTATTATAGGCGACGTTACTATTGGCGAGAATTGTAGTATTTGGTACGGAGTAGTTATTCGTGGTGACGACGGTCCAGTCGTTATTGGGGATAACACTAACGTGCAAGATAATTCCGTAGTTCACACGGATGAAGGACTCGTGATAGGAAAAGGCGTAACCGTTGGTCATAACGCAATCGTGCATTGTAAAAGCATTGGGGACAACGTTATGATAGGTATGGGGTCTATTGCTTTGAGCGGTAGTGAAATAGGAGATAATTCCATACTTGGTGCAGGCGCGCTTTTGACTCAAAACAAGGTTATTCCTGCAAATTCCGTTGCAATGGGAAGCCCTGCGAAAGTTTTTAGAGAAGTTACGGAAAGTGACGTTCAAAATACGAAAAACAACGCCGAAGTTTATATTAAACTCGGCAAAGAACATAAATCACTTTTTTAACCCAAAACGAGCCGAATTTAGTCTATTTGATTGACTATATTAAAATAAAAGTATATAATAATTAATTGATGATAATAGGAGGCTATTATATAGATGAGTAAGAGAAAGGCAACAGTTATCTTAATTATCCTTGCGATACTTATTCTTGCTATGTGCTTTTTGACCTTCGTTCCTTTGAACCAAGGTGAATTAGGCATATACGATTGGGAATCTATCTCGGGATACGTTAAGTATGGTTTTGACCTTCAAGGTGGCGTTTACGCGGAATTTAACGTAGAACCGCTTGAAGGAGATGAAGTTACTCCTGCAAATATTGAAGCAACCATTTTGAGATTGCAAACCATTTTGCAGGAAAAAGGTTACAGTGAAGGTTTAGTTTACGTACAATCTGACGGTGGTCAAGATCGTATAAGAGTAGAAGTACCTGACGTTGACGATCCTGAAGACTTCTTTAATCTTCTTGGAAACCCTGCAGAAATGGTATTCGTTAAGGGTGACGGATCTAATTACAGCGAAGAAAATACGACCGACCTTATTTTGACGGGTAGTGACGTTGAAACTGCGCACGTAGCATATCAAGAAGGTAAATACGTAGTTGCTCTTCAATTCAACGAAGCAGGTACGGAAAAGTTTGCTACTGCAACTGCAGAACTCGCGCCTTCAAACGGACAAATTGCAATTATCGTTGATGGACAAGTTGTTTCAGCGCCCGCTGTTAACGAAGCAATCCCCGGTGGTAGCGCAGTAATTTCCGGTAACTTTACTTATGAAACTGCAAACGAACTTGCAATGCGTATAGCAAGCGGTGCGTTTAACGTTAAACTCAGTAAAGATTCGAGCGGTGAAGTTTCAGCAACCTTAGGTGACAACGCAATGAGTCAAGCCCTTTTAGCAGGTGCTATCGGTATTTTAATCGTAATCGTATTTATGATTATTACCTATAAGAAACTTGGTATTATTTCCGGACTTGCTCTTATCATCTACGTATTGTTATATATTCTTGCTCTTGCAATTTTACCCTTTATGCAATTAACCTTGCCGGGTATTGCAGGTGTTATCTTGAGTATAGGTATGGCGGTTGACGCAAATATCATTATATTTGAGAGAATGAAAGACGAATACGCAAGTAACCCCGGAAAATCTTTGGAAAACACGATTTTCCCGCAAGGATTTAAAAAGTCCTATTCTGCAATTATCGACGGAAACGTAACCACCGTTTTAGGTGCTGCCGTTCTTTGGATATTTGGTTCGGGCGCAATCATTGGTTTTGCAATGACGCTTCTCGTTGGTGTAGTTCTTTCTTTCATTACTTCAGTATTTATCACTCGCGGACTTTTAAATCTCTTCGTTCCGTTTGATAGAAAGAATGCTCGCGCATACGGTTTAACGACGAGAAAGGGGGTTGAACTATGAGTAAAATTAAGAATTTTGACGTTATAGGCAAATCAAGAATTTTCTTCTTGATCCCCGCAATTATAATTATCGCAGGTATCGTTGTTTCTTTGATTTTAGGTTTAAATATCGGTATCGACTTTGAAGGTGGTACGAGCATTAACGTAAGTTTTAATAAGGACTTAAGTGAAGCTGATTACGCTAAAGAACTTGCAAGAATTAGAGAAACCATTAAGAAAGAAGGTTTAAATATTGCGCAAGAGCAAAAAGCCGAAGATAACGGTACGGTTATAAGAATTATTTACGAAAACATTGAAGGCGCAGATATGAACGAATATGAAACCAAAGTTCGCGCATCCTTAAACGCTCTTTACACTGATGCCGACGACGTTGACGTAAACGTAAGCGATTCAAAAAGTAGCGCTGCAAGTCAAAGACTTTTGTTGAGCGCAACTATAGCGATCGTTGCAGCATCTGTTGTTATGCTTATCTATATTGGATTTAGATTTGACTGGAAGTCCGGTCTTGCTGCAATTATCGCGCTTATCATAAACGTTCTTATTATGGTTGCTTTGACTGCAATATTCCAAATTCAAATTAACACGTCTTTCATTGCTGCAGTTATTACGATTATTGCATATTCAATTAACGCAACGATAGTAATTTTCGACCGTGTAAGAGAAAACAAAAAGAAGGCAATTCACAACGAAAAAATTTCAGAAAAAGAAATCGCAAACAACGCAATTCGCAGTTCGTTTACTCGTACGATTTGGTCAACCTTTACCACACTCGTAACGATTACCGTACTTGCAATTATAGCATTGGTTAATGGATTATCTTCAATCTATGAATTTGCATTCCCGATTATATTCGGACTTATCGCAGGTAGTTTCTCATCAGTTTGCATTGCTCCTGCATTATGGGTGCTTTTCAGCGGTGGTAGATTAATAGACAAGAAAGTTGTTTCTGAAAAATAACTAAAAATTATTCAAAGCCTTCTCTTTATGGGAAGGCTTTGTTTTTATGGAGTATATGGTATCAATTAATCAAGTTGATAAAAATAAAATCGCTGAAATCGTCAAGGTTTTAGGAGTAGAAGAGTTAACAGCAGAGTTGCTCGTATCCCGTGGTTACGATACGGTAGAGTCTGCAAAGGC
>JAZSRG010000020.1:0-4468 GCA_045538365.1 Clostridia bacterium | reverse complement strand
CTATTCTTGCAGCAACGATTGCAGTTCCCGCAATTATCGGTAACGGAATGAGCCAATCAGCAGCCCTTTTCGGCGCAGGTGTAGGTACTATTATTTACTTACTCTTTACGAAATTTAAGAGCCCCGTATTCCTTGGCTCGTCATTTGCCTTCTTGGGCTCAATGGGCGCGGCATTCGGTGGAGCGATAAGCACGTCTGTTGGTTATCTTGGTCTTATTATCGGTGCTGTTATGGCAGGTCTTGTTTACGTTATCATTTCACTTGTAGTTAAGTTTGCAGGGGTTAAATGGATTAACAAAATCATGCCTGCATCAGTTATCGGACCGACCGTTGCAATTATCGGTTTGTCACTTGCAGGAAACGCAATAGGCGATTTGTTTAAGGGTAGCGTTTTAGTTAATAATGCTCCAGTTGCAAGTCCTTATATTGCAATGCTTTGTGGTTTAGTAACCCTTGCAGTCGTTATTCTTTGTTCCGTTTACGGCAAGAAAATGGCTAAAATGATACCTTTCATTATCGGTATTTTAGCAGGTTACGTTGTTGCTGCAATCTTTACCGTTATCGGTAACGCAACCGGTACTCCCGAACTTCAACTTATCAACTTTAAGTTGTTCGAAAACATGACTTGGTTGCCTAACTTTACTTTCGTTGAAGCATTTAAAGGCTTTGAGAATCTTGGTGATTTCGGAGCGTATATTGCAACGTTAGCAGTTGCGTATATTCCCGTAGCGTTCGTAGTATTTGCAGAACACATCGCAGACCACAAGAACATTTCGTCCATTATTGGAACGGACCTTACCAAAGACCCCGGTCTTCACAGAACTCTTCTCGGTGACGGCGTAGGCTCTATGGTTGGCGCATTCTTCGGTGGATGTCCTAACACCACTTACGGCGAATCAGTTGGTTGTGTTGCAATTTCAAGAAACGCATCAGTTGTAACTATTTTGACCGCTGCAATTATTTGTATGGTTGCATCCTTCTTTGCTCCCTTCGTTACCTTCCTTGCAACTATTCCTTCTTGCGTAATGGGTGGCGTTTGCGTATCTTTGTACGGATTTATCGCAGTATCAGGTTTGAAAATGGTACAAAAAGTTGATTTGAACGAAAACCGCAATTTGTTCACCGTATCCGTTATATTGATTGCTGGTGTTGGCGGTATGGTAGTTAATTTTGCAGGTATTACCATTACTTCTGTTGCTTGCGCTCTTATCCTTGGTATTCTTACCAATCTTATGACTGCAAAAGCAGCAAAAAAAGAAGAAGCCGTTGAAGAAAAGGCTGAATAAGGTGTGATATGAAAAATTATCCTAACGTTACAATTTTTGACCATCCGCTTATTGCGCACAAAATTGCTCACGTTCGCGATAAAAACACTGGAATGAAAGAATTCCGCGAACTGATTGAGGAAATTACGTCAATTATGGCGTACGAGAGTTTAAAGGACGTTCCTACTAAAAAAATTATGGTAGAAACCCCGCTTGAAACTACGGAACAAACCGTTGTTGAAGAGCAGTCCGTAGTAGTTGTGCCAATATTAAGAGCAGGACTCGGCATGGTTAACGGCATACACAAACTTTTCCCGACCGCAAAGGTAGGTCATATCGGTTTGTGTAGAAACGAAGAAACCTTACAACCCGAAACCTATTATATCAAGTTACCCGACGGTATTGAAAACAAAATGGTTATCTTGCTTGATCCTATGCTTGCAACGGGTGGTTCGGCTGCAGCCGCTATTCAAATGCTCAAAGACAGAGGTTGCAAAAATATTCGTTTAATGAGTATTATCGGCGCGCCCGAGGGTATAAAAGTAGTTGCAGAGGCTCATCCCGATTGTAAGGTGTTCGTGTCCACTTTGGACCGTACTCTTAACGAACACGGTTACATTTTGCCAGGACTCGGAGATGCAGGGGATAGAATCTTCGGCACTAAATAAATTCGGTTTTTAGTAAATTAATATCAAAAAAGCGGAAATGTTTTAAAATGTATTGAAATGTTTCCGCTTTTTTATTATAATTAAAAGTGTTGGAGGTTGCTATGAAGATAAATCAAGATATGTTAAATAACGCAGTACAAGGAAGTAATCAAGTATCCACGAGCGGTAAGATAATAATGGAAGACGAAAACGCTAAAAAAGTGCTATTTTTAGGAAATTCTATCACTTTGCACGAGATAAAACCCGAAATCGGTTGGCATTGGAATTGGGGCATGGCTGCAACGAGTGAAGAAAACGATTACGTTCACCAAGTGGTAAAAGGTCTTAAAAAGAAATGGGGCAAAGTTAACTATTGTATCACTAATATCGGCGACTGGGAAACGGGCTTTTGGGATGATAAAGTTTTTGAATACGAAAGATTTGTAAAAGCGCGCGAATTTTCCGCCGACGTCGTTATAGTTAGACTTGGCGAAAACGTTTCAGGCGAGAAGATTAAAGAACACGACTTTAAACAAAGATTCAGCGAGTTTTTGGACTTTTTCACTAAACCCGACGCCTTGCTTGTAGTTACCGACTTATTTTGGCAATACGAAGAGATTGATAAAATGGTTTTAGAAGTTGGGGAGAAACACGGCGCAAGACTTGTGTATTTAAACGACTTAGGTTACGACGACACAAATAAAGCGCTTGGCGTTTTTGAGCATTACGGCGTGTCCCTTCACCCAAACGATAAAGGCATGAAAGCAATAGCGGATAGAATTTTGGAGAAGATTGACTAATGAAAGATTTTATATATAACACACCCACAAAAGTTTATTTTGGAAAGGGATACGAAAAAGACGTTGGAAAAATTATTAGTGAGTACGGCTATAAAAAAATAATGTTTCAGTACGGTCAAAACAGTATTAAAAAGACGGGACTGTATGATATTATCGTAAATTCTCTAAACAATAGCGGTATTGAGTTTGTAGAGGTTGGCGGAGTAGAGCCTAATCCTAAATTAGATTTTGCAAGACGTGCCACAAAAATAGCAAAAGACGAAAAAGTTGAGATGATTTTAGCAGTAGGCGGTGGAAGTGTAATTGACTCGTCCAAGTTCACCGCGCTCGGTGCTAAAACGGACGTTGATATTTGGGATTTAGCCATGGGAAAAGAAAAACCCACGTCCGCGCTTCCCGTTGGGTGCGTGCTTACAATGTCGGCGGCAGGTAGCGAGATGAGTAGTTCGGCAGTTATTACTAACTTGGAACTCAATATGAAAAAGGGTATAGGAACGGAACTTAATCGTTGCTTATTCGCTATATGTAACCCTGAACTAACCTTTACGGTTAGTAAATATCAAACGGCTTGTGGCGTGGTGGATATAATGGCACACACTATGGAGCGATATTTCACCAATCTACCCGATACGGATTTAACGGACAGAATTGCCGAAAGCGTTTTAAAATCAGTAATGGATGCAGGAAAGGTGGCTATAGAAAACCCAAACGACTACAATGCTCGCGCAACTATTATGTGGGCATCAAGTTTGTCCCACAATGGACTGACAGGTTGCGGTCGTGAAAATTTCCTTGCAGTACACCAACTTGAACACGCTTTAAGTGGAGAATACGACTGTGTGGCTCACGGCGCGGGACTTGCCGTTCTTTTCCCGGCTTGGGCAAGATACGTTTATAAAGAAAAAGTGGGACGTTTCGCTCAATTCGCTCGCCGTGTCTTTGACGTGACGGAAAGTAACGACGAACTTTGCGCCATAAAGGGTATAGAGAAAATGCAAGAGTATTTTATATCCCTTGGCATGCCGTCGCGACTATCCGACTTTGGTGTTCGGAAAGAAAAAATTGATAGACTAACTGAATTATGTACTTTTGGAAATACTCGTACGGTTAGAAGTTATATAACTTTGGGATACACGGAAATTAAAGAAATATTTGAAAGTTGTTACTAAAAAAGAGATGCTTACGCATCTCTTTTTTTATTCAAAAAAATATCAAAAATATTCACAAAACGTTTGGAAAATAAAGGATAATGTGCTAAAATAAACGAAAAGTTTTTGAAGAAAAATGAGAGAATATGTAAAATGAGCAAAAAAGATTTTTTGTATTTTTGTTTGACGTCAATATTTGCAGGCATCATGATAGGACTTGGCGGTACGGCATCACTAATCTCTAATATTTGGAGCGCGGAAATTGGTAAAATCATAGGCGCAGTGCTATTCTCGCTTGGAATTTACGTTATCGTAATATTTGAAATGAAGTTGTTCACGGGTATGGTGTCCGATATCCCAACAATGGGCGCAAAAAATTGGTGGCAACTTTTGGTGTGTTTTATAGGAAACGCAATAGGCGTTATATTAGTCGGCGTACTCGTTGAATATTCCCCTTTGTCTTACGTGTCCACTCTTGGCGCGGAAATTATAAATGGCAAACTCATGAGTGATAACTGGGCAATTTACGCTCTTTGCTCGTCTATTCTTTGCAAGGTCGGTATTTCGTCGGCACATTCTAATAAAGCCTTTATACACTCTGGGTCAAA
>JAZSRG010000213.1:0-12316 GCA_045538365.1 Clostridia bacterium | reverse complement strand
AGTGAAGAGTGAATAGTGAAAAGTGAATAAGTGTGGCGTAAGCGCCACCGTAGGGGCGAGAACTGCTCGTCCGAAAAAAGATAATAGGTGTTTGTAGGGACAGGCGTCCCCGACTGTCCTGTAGATTTTTTTAAATAAATTATCTTTGCATCAAATCTCTTAATAAAAGAGAAATTAGTATCTAAAGCGTAATAAAAGATATTGAAAAATCTTATACGTTGTGATATAATTAAATTAACACAAACGGGAGTATTTGGAAGTAAAATAAGGAGCAAAGCAATATGGCGGATTTAGATTTGAGTTTTGTATCAATATTTGAGCAAATTAAAACAGATATTTTTCAAACGAGAAATAAAGTTTTAAGCGATGCTAATCGAGAATTGCTTTCAATGTATTTTAGAATTGGTAAAGTCATAGATGAAAACGCTAAATACGGCAACAACTTTATCAATGAATTATCTCATCATTTAAAAATTGAATTTCCTAATGCAGACGGATATTCTCCAAGGAATCTTGCAAGAATGCGTAAATTTTACGTTACTTACGGGGATTTAGCAAATTTGCCACCGGCAGTGGCAAATTTGCCTTGGACACATAATTTTATACTTATAGAAAAACTGAAAGATGCGGAAAAACGTAATTGGTACGCTATAAAATGCTTAGAAAACGGTTGGAGCAAGACTGTTTTAGAACACCAAATCGAATTAGAATTATATGAACGTCAAGCAGACTCTTCTAAAAAATTAACGAATTATGAAAGCCGTTTACCATCGCCACAAAGTGAACTCTCTCGTGATATTATAAAAGACCCATATATTTTTGAACTCGCAGGCTTACAAGAAAAAATCGTCGAAAGAGATATTGAACAAGCAATGCTTGAGCAAATTAAGACGGTTTTACTCGAACTCGGCAAGGGCTTCTCTTTCGTTGGTAATCAATATAGAATATCTACACCCAATAACGATTATTTAATTGACTTATTATTCTATCACTTGGAACTTCGTTGTTACGTGGTTGTAGAACTGAAAAATCTTGACTTTAAGCCTGATTTTATCGGACAACTTCAATTTTACATAACTGCAGTTGACGAAACACTTAAAAAAGAAATGGATAATCCAACTATCGGTTTATTGCTTTGTAAGGGCAAAGATAAATATTCAGTAGAATGGTCACTTAAAGCACCTACGGCACCAATAGGCGTTGCTTCTTATGAAGTAAGAAATTATCTTCCTACCGAAGAAGAACTAAACAACTATTTGAAATGATTACAATTTAAAAGGGCTGTAATTTTAACACTAAAGAACTTGGAAACTTTCCAAGTTCTTTTTTTATGTCAAAAAGAGTGAAGAACTATGGCGCAACGTTTTGTTACGCCACCGTAGGGGCGACAACGCGTTGCGTTGTAGTGAAAAGGGAAGAGTGAATAGTGAAAAAGTTTGGAAAGGAGAATTAAAAATTTTTAAAAACGCAAGAAAAACAAGTAGGACTAAAGACACGCCATCTGGACGAAGGCGCGTACTTGGTGTACGTAATAATATCTTAAAAACGAAATATAAACGAGAGAGACGGAAAAAGTAAAACCCCTAAAAAGGGAGCGTACTTTGCGTACGTGACCGCATTTAGGGGTTTTAAGTTTTTTCGTATATCGAAATTTATATTTCGTTTTTTTTAGGCTTTGCCAGCGCAACCCAATACATCACGAAGTTTGTGTGCTACAAGTGCTTTGATGTTTGCTCTTGCAGGTTTCAAGTATTCGCGGGGGTCGAACTTTGACGGATTTTCGTCGAAGAATTGACGGATAGTTCCGGTCATTGCAAGACGAAGGTCGGAGTCAATGTTAATCTTACATACGGAGAGTTGTGCAGCCTTTCTGAGTTGTTCTTCGGGTACACCGATAGCATCAGGCATTTTTCCGCCGTGTTCGTTAACTACTTTTACCCATTCTTGGGGAACTGAAGAAGATCCGTGCAATACGATGGGGAAGCCGGGGAGACGTTTGGAAACTTCTTCCAAAATGTCGAAACGAAGTGCAGGGGGAACGAGAATACCTTTCTCGTTACGGGTGCATTGTTCGGGTTTGAATTTGTATGCGCCGTGAGAAGTTCCGATTGCGATAGCAAGGGAGTCAACACCAGTCTTTTGAACGAATTCTTCTACTTCTTCAGGTCTGGTGTAAGAACCTACTTCGTGGCTTACTTCGTCTTCGATACCAGCGAGAGTTCCGAGTTCGCCTTCAACAACTACACCGCGGTCGTGAGCGTATTCTACTACTTTGCGGGTGAGTTCGATATTGTCTTTAAAGGAATGTGCAGAGCCGTCAATCATAACGGAAGTGAAACCGCCGTCGATACATGCCTTACAGGTCTCAAAGTCAGGACCGTGGTCAAGGTGAAGAGCAACGGGAATTTCAGGGCACTCGATAACTGCTGCTTCTACGAGTTTTACAAGGTAGGTGTGGTTTGCGTAAGCGCGCGCGCCTTTAGAAACTTGCAAAATTACAGGAGCGTTTTCTTCTTTACATGCTTCGGTAATACCTTGAACGATTTCCATGTTGTTTACGTTGAAAGCACCGATAGCATAACCACCGTCATACGCTTTCTTAAACATCTCTTTAGTGTTTACTAATGCCATAAATGTATCCTCCAAAAAAATTTTTAAATTTTATAATTTTTATTATCACTTGTTATTATACAATAATTATTGTGTTTTGGCTACTTTTTTTAAGCGTTTACCTTAATTTTTTCTAAAATTGTGAGATAATTTTGAAGAGCGACCTTTGCGCCTTGTAAGTCGTGTTCAAGATAGTTTCCGCATTGTTTTTTCTCCGCTCCCGGGATATAGTCCAAGGTTAGACAGGTTTTCACGCACTCTTTAGTGAGCAAAAAGGCGTCTTTTGTCGAAACGTTCCTTAGCAACAAATAAAAGCCCGTTCTACAACCCATAGGACCAAAATAAATGACTTTGTCGCTAAACAAAGAATTTCTAACCACGGTTGCAAAAAGGTGTTCTATAGTGTGCATGACGGGGGACGGAAGATAGTTTCCGGAATTTGGGTACACGAAACGCAAATCATACGTTTGTATATCCCCGTACTCGGCGGACAAATAAAATCCTTCGCCGTGATTATCGTGGTCTATTGTAAAAGAGTGTATCGTCTTCATTATTTAGTTTCTTTTGCGAGTATATCCATATATTCGCGGAGTCTATCAAGGTCGTCGCGGGTATAGTAGTCAATATATATTCTACCCTTGGTGTCGTTACCGATAGCGCGAACTTTAGTTGCTAAAACGTGTTGCATATCGTTTATAAGTCCACGAAGTTCTACGCTTTGGGTTTCCGTTTTGTTTTTAGCGTATTTTTCAGGGTTTAAATATTTTCTTACGAGTTTTTCAAGATCTCTTACCGTGAGTTTGCCGTCTGCCGCCTGGTTTGCAAACTTAATTTGGGTGTCAACGTCGTCAACTACAACGAGAGTACGAGCGTGACCGGATGAGAGTTTGCCACTCTTTACGAGTTCCATAACGGGGGGAGCAAGGGAGAGAAGTCGCAAGATGTTAGTTACCGCTGAACGGCTTTTACCAATACGCGTTGCAACCGTTTCTTGGGTGCAGTCGTAGTGGTCCATAAGTTGTTTAATTGCAAGAGCGGCTTCTATCGGGTTTAAATCTTCTCTTTGTAAGTTCTCAATCAAAGCAATTTCTTTGATTTGGCGCGGATTATAGTCGCGAACGATAACGGGGAGAGTTTCAAGTCCTGCGTTTCGGGCAGCGCGAAATCTACGTTCGCCCGCAATTATCATATATCTTCCGCCGGTAGAAGGTGTTACTACCAAAGGTTGAATAACGCCGTGAATTTTGATAGATTCGGCAAGTTCTTTAAGCGGACCTTCTTCAAAAGTTTTTCTCGGTTGGTCGGGGTTTGGGTCTATCATATATACCGAAACTTGGGTAATGCCGTCAGACACGGATTCCGTCTTGACGGGAACGGGGGTTTCGACTATTTGTTTGTCTTCTTCCGTTAAAATTCCGCTTTCTTCTTCCATATCGGAAAATAAAGCGAATATTCCTTTTCCTAAACCTTTTTTAACTGCCATGATTCTCTCCTTATTTGAGTTTGTGTCGTTTCATAAATTCTTTGGTGAGCGCGTGATACGCTTTTGCTCCCAAACAACGTTTGTCGTATAATGCGATAGGTAGTCCGTAACTGGGCGCTTCTGCCAGTCTAATATTTCTCGGGATAAACGTTTTGTAAAGTTTTTTGTCGAAAAATTTCTTTACTTCGTCCGCTACTTGCTTGGATAAATTGCTTCGTCCGTCAAAGAGCGTTAGGACTACGCCGTCAATGTCGAGTTCGGGATTTAAGTGCTTTTTGATAAGGCGTACCGTGTTCATAAGTTGGGACAAGCCTTCAAGCGCAAAAAACTCGCATTGGATAGGAATAATTACTTGGTCGGCTGCGCTTAATGCGTTTATGGTCAAAAGTCCAAGGGAGGGGGGACAATCTATAAAAATAAAATCGAATTTGTTTTTAATCTCGGATAGTTTGTCCTTGACGATAAGTTCGCGACGGCTTTTGATACCTGCAAGTTCAACTTCAGCGCCCGCTAAATCAATGTTCGTGGGAAGAATACGGAGCGTGTGAATTTTCGTTCTTTGATAAACGTCCATATTGGTCGGCTCAACGTCGCCGATTATAACGTTGTAAATGGACTTCGTATCCTTTCCTTTCTCCGCGCCAAGTCCGCTACTTGCGTTTCCTTGGGGGTCCATATCTATAACGAGTACTTTATATCCTTCCAATGCCAAAAACGCGGCAAGATTTATACAAGTCGTGGTTTTTCCGACACCGCCTTTTTGGTTAGCAAAAGCAATAATTTTTCCCATTTTTACCTCACGTAAATTTTTCTTGGTTTCAATATATATATATTGTAACACAGATAAGTTAAAATTTCATCTCTTTTTCAAAAGTATTTGCTTATTATTTAAGTTTGGTCACGACTAAAATTAGTCAGAATTTGTGACAGAGACGTTTATAAAGGCTTACTACGCGGTTTTCCTTGTCCCCTTGGATATTTCGGGGGAGTGGGAGCGGTCTTTTTGATAATAAAGAGCGTTCGTTTGTCCCCGATATCCCCCAAAGTGTATGGATAGGATTCTTGTGTTTCCCCACCTAAAACTTTAAGGGCGTTTTGGGATAGAGAAAGTTCGTCTTCGCTCGTTTTATAAGCCATAAAGATACCGCCCACTTTGACAAAAGGCAAACAATATTCAAGCAAAGTCGGAAGATTTGCCACCGCTCTTGCAGTCACCACGTCGAAAGACTCGCGAAACTCGGGATTTTGTCCCATTTCTTCAGCCCTTCCGTGCAAAGCCTTTGCGTTTTTAAGTCCAAGGCTTTTGATTGCAGAATTTAGAAAATCAACCTTTTTTCCCGTTGAGTCCACGAGCGTAAAATCGCAGTCGTCTAACGCTACCGCAAGGGGAATAGACGGAAAGCCACCGCCCGAGCCGATATCGCAAATTTTAGATTTTGCAGGAATTTTCTTCATACCCATAAGACTGTCCGTGAAGTGTTTGAGCGCGGCGTCTTCGGGGGAAGTTATTCGGGTGAGATTGGTGTGCTCGTTGAACTCTGTGAAAATACTATAAAAGTCCGCAAGTTTTTGTTTTTTGTCAGCCGATATTTCTATTCCGTTTTCTATAAAAATTTTACTTAATAAATTAAACATATATATATTATAATTCATTTTAGAAAATTTTGCACTAAATTTAGCGTAATAATTGCAAAAAAAGTGACTATATGATAAACTTTAATTAATATTTGGAGGACGAAAATGGATTTTTTAGAAATTGCGCAAAAAAGATACAGTTGTAGAAAATATTCGGACAAAAAAATTGATAGAGAAACCCTTTTAGAACTCGTAAAAGTGGCAAGACTCGCGCCTTCCGCTTGTAATTCTCAACCTTGGCATTTTATAGTTGTTGACAACGCGGATAAAATAGAGCGAGTTGCAAAGGCTACCCAAAAGGGCGGACTTGGTTTTATCAATAAATTTACCCCGACGGCTAAAGCCTTTCTCGTACTCGTTAAAGAAAAACCCGGTTTTTCGGAAAAAATGGCAAAGGTTATGACTTCGCGCGACTATACCCCGTACGATATAGGAATAGTTACTGCAACTATAACCTACCGCGCCACCGAACTTGGCTTGGGTAGTTGCATACTCGGTTGGTTTGACGAAGATAAGATTAAAGAAATTTTGTCCGTACCGAAAAAACATTTCGTTGATTTAGTTATTGCGTTAGGCTATCCTGAAAACGACGATATACCCGAAAAAAAGAGAAAGGATATGGACGAAGTTTTGTCATTTAACTCGTACGGAGCAAAAAATGAAGATAAATAATTTATGCGTGAACTTTGACGAAAAGGTGATATTTCAAGATTTTTCGATAGAGTTTGAGAAAAATAAAATAACGGCGGTACTTGGAAACTCCGGTATCGGCAAAACCACTCTTTTGAACGCCATTGCTAAACTTATTCCTTTTAGTGGAGAGATAGAAGGGGTAGAAAAAGTGAGTTATATGTTTCAAGAGCCACGACTTATCGAGCCACTTACCGTTTATGATAATTTACTCTACGTTTTGGACAAAAAAAGCCCTGACAACACCGAAAAAATCAAGGAAATACTTGAAAAAGTCGAGTTAAAGGAGGAAATCAACACCTTTTGTCACGAACTTAGCGGTGGTATGAAAAGCCGTGTTGCGCTTGCTCGCGCCTTTTTGATTCCGTCCGATACCTTGCTTATGGACGAGCCTATGCGCTCCCTTGACTTGGGACTTCGTCTTCGTCAATGCGAAGTACTGAAATCTTTGCTTGAAAGTTTTCCACGAACCACACTTTTCGTTACTCACAGCGTATCCGAAGCGGTGAGTGTAGCCGACAAAATAATCGTGTTAGGCGAAACCCCTGCAAAAGTAATTTGCGAATACGTAACGGCAGATTATGAAAAAGGAGAGTTGATGAAACTGCTCACGGAGATTTTGAGCAAATAAAAACTACGAACTTTTCAGTTCGCAGTTTTTACAGTTATATAAATTCCTTGCGGAATTTGTGATATTCGCCTACGGCGAGTGATATTGCTTGCGCAGTGATATTTTGCTACGCAAAGTAAAGGTAAAAATTAAAAAACTCGACTTTTAAAGTCGAGTTTTAGTTTAGAGTTTGTTTTTTAGCGTTGTGCAAGAAGAAATCAACATTTTTCTTATCACGCCACAATCATTGTGAAGTTTTTTGAATAGTTTTTCTTCTAAATAACCCGTTTCAAATAATAGTTCTAACCAATATTCACTTTCAAAACACTCTTTTAGAGAAATTTCTAATTTAGATATAAAATCGGCGGAACCTTGTGCGTATTGTGCTTCGTGGATGTTTGCACCAATACTTGTGCCAGAGCGTAAAAGTTGGTTGGTAAGAACTATTTCTTTATGCTTTTCTCGTATTTCTCTCGTTAAAAACACGATATTTTTAGCAAATTCTTTTGATTTTTCTCTTAAAATACTTTCACTCATACAAACGTCCTATAATAAAATTTAAATTTAAATCCTTAACTTTGGCGATAGCGAAAATATCACTTTGCGTAGCAAAATATCACGCGTAAGCCTATAATTTGCCGCAAGGCAAATATAACTATGGCGTGGAATTAATCTCCACGCCATACTTTTATGCGTCTATTTCCGCGCCGATTACCGCTTTTATACGGCGAACACCGCTACTGGACGATTGTTCTTTAGTGATTTTGAAGGAAACAAGGTCGCCCGTGTTTTCTGCGTGCGGTCCACCGCAAATTTCTTTGGAAACGTCGCCCATCGTGTACATTTTAACTACGTCACCGTATTTGCTTTCAAACAAACCGATTGCGCCGCTTGCCTTTGCTTTTTCCACCGTCGTTTCTTCACAAACAACGGGGATTTTTCTCTCAATTGCTTCGTTTACGAGTTTTTCAACCGTTTGAATTTCGTCAGGAGTCATAGCGCGACCAAAAGAGAAGTCGAAACGAAGTCTTTCCGCCGTGATGTTACTACCGCGTTGAGCAACTTCGTCACCCAAAACTTTTCTGAGCGCTGAGTGGAGTAAGTGAGTTGCCGTGTGAAGTCTTGCAGTTTGTGCCGAGTGGTCTGCAAGACCGCCTTTGAACTTTTGTTCCGCGCCTGCTTGGGACTTCTTTTGATGTTCTTCAAATGCAAGTTTGTACGCGTCGATATCTACCGTCATACCGCGTTCCGCTGCAAGTTCGGTGGTGATTTCCACGGGGAAACCGAAAGTGTCGTACAATCTAAACGCAGTTTTACCGTTTATAACGTTGTTTCCTGCTTTTTGAATAAAGAAAGAAACTTTTTCAAACTCTTTAAGTCCTTGTTCAAGGGTTTTGGAGAAACGTTCTTCTTCAAGTTTGAGTTCTTTAAGTATTTTTTCTTCGTTTCTTGCAAGTTCACCGTAAACGTCTTTGTATTGGTCAACGTAGTGTTTAGCGAGTTGTCCGATTGCTCCGTCTTTTAAGCCTAATTTCATACCAAATCTTACTGCGCGACGGATAAGACGACGTAAAACGTAGCCTTGGTCAACGTTTGAAGGCGTAACACCCCTGTCGTCGCCTATAATGAAAACGGACGTTCTAACGTGGTCGGCAACTATTCTCATAGCCTTGGTGATATCAGCGTCACTTCCGTATTCTTTGCCTGATAACTCTTCTAAAAGGCGGATAGCGGGCATAAAGATATCCGTTTCATACACAGACTTTTTACCTTGAAGGATACAAATAGTACGTTCAAGTCCCATACCCGTATCTACGTTCTTTTGAGCCAAAGGCTCGAATTTGCCTTCTTGATTTTTGTTGTATTGCATAAATACGTCGTTCCAAATCTCAAGATATTTTCCGCAGTCACACGCAGGGGAGCAGTCCGGTCCGCAAGGGGGTTGACCGTTGTCGATAAACATTTCGGTGTCCGGTCCGCAAGGTCCGGTAATTCCTGCCGGTCCCCACCAATTGTTTTTCTTGGGTAAGAAGAAAATTCTCTCTTTAGGAATACCGCATTCTTCCCAAATCTTTGCAGACTCTTCGTCACGGGGACAGTCGTCATCTCCTGCAAATACGCTTACCGCGAGTTTTTCCACGGGAATACCGAGTTCTTTAGTTAAAAACGTATAACTCCAAGTAATGGCTTCTTTTTTAAAGTAATCGCCCAAAGACCAGTTTCCGAGCATTTCGAAAAAAGTCAAGTGAGAAGCGTCACCTACTTCGTCAATGTCGCCCGTACGAACACACTTTTGAACGTCGGTGAGTCTTGTGCCTGCAGGGTGCTTTGCTCCCAAAAGATAGGGAACGAGGGGGTGCATACCTGCGGTCGTGAAAAGGACGGTCGGGTCGTTTTCAGGAATAAGGGAAGCGGACGGGATAACACTATGTCCTTGCGCTTTGAAAAAGTCAAGATATTTTTTACGAAGATCGTTAGCGTTCATTTTTATCTCCAATCAAAGTTTTTTAATTATAAACATAATTATACCAATCAAACGCGACTTTCGCAACTGTTTTTCAACTAAAAAGCCTATATAATATTTCTTATAACATAAATGTGGATAATTTTGCCTTTCTCACTTGCAAAAAATAAGAAATTAGTGTAAAATGATTAAGTATAATAAGGAGATATAGCCTTATTAGGTGTTTCGACTTAAAAAAGTCGCAGTTCGCTTATATTATTATTGTATTATATTATATAAAGGAGTATAGATATATGATAACGAAGGATATGCTTATTATTGAAGCGTTGCAAGTTGGACAAGGACACGGTGTTGCTGACAAAATGGCAGAAGTTTTGCAATCTTTTGGCATGCATTGTTTAGGTTGCGCTTTAGCAAGAGGAGAAACTCTCGCTCAAGCAGCAGAAGTTCACGGAGTGGATGCTGACGAAATGGTAGCGGCATTAAACGCTTGCATTGGTTAAAAACATTTGACTTTTGTGAAAATTTGCAGTAGGGACAGGCGTCCTCGACTGTCCGATGTGGCGTCCTCGACTGTTTGCAGTTATATTTAATTTAAAAAGTCAAGAAATTTAAAAGGATTTAGGGGTGTAGTGTGGATAAGAATAAACTATGGAAAGAAGCGCTTTCCGCTTTGCAAATAAAAGTTACGAGCGTAACGTACGACGTTTGGATTAAAACTCTCGAGCCGTACGTTATAGGCGACGGAGGTAATCTCGTATTGATTGCCTCAACTGAATCTGCAAAGAAAATCGTTTCTAAAAACTATGCGGGGCATATTTTAGATGCTTTAACTCAAGTTTCTCCGTCAATTACGCAAGTTACCGTTATAACGGAGAAAGAAAAAGAGCAATACGCTCAAGCAATAGAAGAAACGCAAGAAGCGTTGGATAAACCTTTAACTCAAACTGACGTAAATTCGGTAACCGCCAATTACACGTTTGAGTCTTTTGTCGTAGGTTCGTCAAACCAATTGGTGTACGCAGCGGCGAGAAACGTAGCCGAAACTCCGGGTAGTAAATACAACCCCTTATTTATATACGGTGGAGTAGGACTAGGAAAAACTCACTTAATGCACGCTATCGGAAATCACGTTAAAAAAACAAGACCGAACTATAAAGTTCTCTACGTTACCGCGGAAACTTTGATAAACGAACTCGTTGACGTTATAAGAAACAGTCAAGATAGAGAGCAAAACAAAGAATTCCGAGATAAGTACAGAAACGTTGACCTTTTAATGATTGACGATATTCAGCATATAGCAGGAAAGTCGGGTACTCAAAACGCTTTGTTTAATATTTTTAACGATTTATTCCAAAACGGAAAACAAATCGTTATGACGTCTGATAGACCGCCTCGTGAGTTTGACAGTTTAGAAGAAAGACTTCGTACTCGTTTCGAGTGGGGACTTTTAGCCGACATTTCCGCTCCCGACATTGAAACCCGTATTGCAATTTTGCAAAAGAAAGCCGAGCAAGATAAACAATATCTTCCCGACGACGTTTTAAAGTTTATTGCAAGTAAGGTTGAGTCCAATATTCGTGAAATGGAAGGACTTTATCACAAAGTCGTATTCTTCTCCGAACTTTTGGGCAAAGACATTACCCTTGATACGGCGCGTGAGGCGTTGAAAGACTACGTTGACGATAGCACTTATACCGTTGATATGGACGCGATTATCGAAAACACTTGTGATTTCTTTAGAGTTAACCGCGACGACCTTTGCGGAAAGAGCAGAGCGAAAGCCATTGCCGAGCCCAGAATGATATGTATGTATCTTATTAGCGAGATGCTTGGGCTTCCTTTGGTTAAAATCGGGGACGCGTTCGGTGGAAAAGACCACTCGACGGTTATTCACGCAAGAAACAAAATTGCCGACCTTGTTAAGTCGGACAATAAGGTTAGAACGCAAGTAAACGATTTAAGGGACAGAATACTTAAAAGATAACTATTCAAAAGGAATATTTTAGGAAAACGCTTAAAAATGTTTGACACTTTTGAAATTTGTTGATAAAATAGATAGGCTCATAGTGTAATATGGGCGGTTTGTCGATGCCCTTTTAACCCACGGCGTCGAAACGCAAGGAAATATGGATTACAAAGCTATTGCAAATACACCTAAAGACGAATTAGTTGTTGGATTCAAACAGGTGTTAAAAGGAATAGAAGAAGAAACGGCGAGGTGTGTCGTCGTTGCTTCGGACTCCGACTCTTTTATATTTGACAAAGTCGTAGAGATGGCGAAGTTTTACAGTGTAGAAGTTTTAGAGTGTCCGACCAAGGTCGAACTCGGCAAACTTTGCAGGGTAGACGTTCCCACCGCGACTGCGCTTATAAAGGGTAGGAAATAATAGAGTGTGTCCGCGGGGTTGCTGGACTCATCCGAAAAATCTTCAAGGAGGTAAGATATGCCCACTATTAACCAACTTATTAGGCACGGCAGAGTAAGACAAACTAAGAAAAGTCTTGCTCCTATCATGGACAAATGTCCTCAAAAAAGAGGTGTTTGTTTGTCAGTTACTACTACGTCACCGAAGAAACCTATGAAAACTACTCCGAGTCGATGCGCGACCGCCTGTTAATGAAAGCGATCCTCTTAAACGAGGAGCAGGTCGCCCGTTACGGAAGCCTTATGGAAGAGCTCCCCGAGGAGAAAATGCCGCTTGCGACGAGCGAGGAGCTGCTTGCCGACAGTAAAACCCTCCGCGAACAGAGTGCCCACACCTTCTCTTACGACAACGGCGGTTTTACCGCTGCGATTACCATGAAGGAAAGGAACCTCGTC
>JAZSRG010000212.1:0-13605 GCA_045538365.1 Clostridia bacterium | reverse complement strand
CCCACCCCCTTCGTAAAATTAAATTTTGTAGGATAATTCAAACATGATTTACACGTGAAACATGAAACATAACATAACGCTATATAATGAAACATGATGAAGTGAGTATGATGATTCATGATGATACGGATATTATGATCCATGATTAAGGATCATGATTAAGGACAAAGAAAAACCCCCTTACGATGAAGGGGTATAACGTAAGTTTCTTACGGTTAATTATTACACCATATAAGATAGTTCCGCATGATTTCGCCGGTTTCGTTATCAGCGTAGAAGACTTTATCACGTGCAAATAATAACATGATTCGCTTTTCTAGTTTTGACGTCGGTTTTGTTAAACGTCTTCTATAATTCGGTTTTACGCTTGATTCCTGTGAATATATTAAAGCAGTTTCCGTTATCCGTATCGGCGTTGTTTTCGGACGAATAAAGATAAATCTAGTTTCGGGTAAAACGACGTCTTTATTAGTTACGTCGTTATGTATTGTTACTTCGGGTTTATCGATAACTTCGCACGCTAATATATGACCTTCGAAGATGATAAAGAAAGTATAGATAATTTCTTCCGGTGTTGGTTTTCCATACTCTATAGGATAATGCGGGTAAATATCGATTTCCCACGCCCCCGTTTTAATCATATTTAAACGTGGATTATCGAAAGCGAAATATTTATTACTTACTTTTTGCTTCGTCGGAAAATCGCTATATTCGACGGCAACGCGTAAACCTGTATCGCCGTAGGTATAAATATCTATCGTACCTTTTAATTGTTTTTCCATACGATAAAGTCCCATTTCGCGAATATACGGATTATATTTATTTACTGTATTACCTAGCATAAAAATTTTAACGTCATCGCGTAAACGTATTAAAGTTGATAAAACATTTTGAAATAAAATAAATTCGTTCGGAAGATACGCTCCACGTGTTAAGAATTCATCGAAAACAATATTACGGATCATTGGATAAGAAAGTCCCTTATAGTGTTCGCCCATAGTTAAAGCGAAAGCGTAAGCGAAGGGTTTATCGCATATAATCGCCTTTTCGTTTTCGTCATGACTAACGAGATAATAATTACGACCTTTATAATAAATGTCGTCATATTTTCCTTTACTTAATCGTTTAATCACACCGTTTTTAACTAAAGCGTTAAAGATACTTCCGCCCCTATCTCCTTTAATATCATCGTCCCATCGTCTAACGTAAGCGAATTCGCTACCGTTTTTAAAATATTCTTCTAAACAATATAATAGAGTTCCGTAAGTTTTACCGTTAGACCTTTCGCCGTAGATAACATAATAAAGCACTTCATACGATAGTATCTTGTGAATATCATAATATTTGATTTTTTCTTTCTTCGCCATTTATGGAATCTCCTTAAATAACATATTTAATTTTATCTTGCTCGATAAGTTTATAATACCCCCCGTTTCACCATGTTTTAATATAATTAAAATTGTAGGGAAGGGCGCGGGGTTAGTATCATTATATCTTAATCTTCCTTTAATAAAGTAGATTACCGCGTTATTGATAATTTTAATTAAGGTGTGAAAATATCTAGTATCTGTTCGTGCCGGTATTAATAAGGCGATATCGTTATTATTGAAATATTGATTAATTATCCATGTAATAACGTTATCCATAATACTAAATGGCGGATTTACGAATAGTTTTTTATTCTGATAATTATTTAATAATTCATCTTCTTTGCTTAAAAATTTAAACGTATCAACATAACCCTTATTCATAAATTCTTTATATATGTTTTCGGGCGTTTTCCAATTATCACTATTTGAACTCAAACACGCTTTTATATTCATAAATTATTCTCCTTAAATTAAATCACTTTTAACGCCTAATAGATAGCGTAAGAAGTCGGCGTTTATATCTAGTAAATATTCAGCGTCTTCCATATGGACGGCGGATAATTCTTTATAATGGTATTCGTTACCGAGATAATCCCTTACGATTCCTTCTTTTTCGTCGTCAATATACGTATGTATTTGTTTACCTGTATAACCTTTAGGTATCATTAAACCTTGTTTAAATTCTTCGAAAATTTTGTCATTCGTTTTATAGATCTTTTTTAAATACGGTATTGTTGATTTCTTATTAAGTCCGCTAACAGTTAAAGATAATTCGCCGTTTTCTTCGGTCATATATCTTTTAGCTCCTAAATATTTAAAGCGGTCGTAAGTTCCTTCGTAGTCCCAAGCGCCTAAAAGTTTAATTTTTCCTTCCTTCGTTTTTGGTTTTGCCTTATTAAAATCGATTTTTTGATAATCTAATACGCGTTTTATACGCCTTGCTATCTTTTTATTATAAGATTCGAAAAAATCCCTATGCGCGTCTAAATTGACAAATTTAACGCTATCGGTATCACTATACCTATAATCTTCTTTTAATTCGATAATTGCTTCCCATAAATTACGTCTAGCGTATGCGGTTACCCATACACCCCATGGGTAGAAAAGGAAACGTCTTTTATCATTATTATATTTTTCTATGACCTTTTCGTAATCCGGCGATTCTTTACCCCATTCTTCACCTTCGTAATCCTCTTCATGACTATTATAAATAATATTATCTCGACAAATATTTGTTACGGCCATACCATAACAACCGTTTAAATTTTCTTTACTTTGCTGATATTCTGCGATCTTTTCAATGATTTCCTTTAAAATCGTTTTCTTTTCGTATAAATCGAGTATCGATAATACAAATTCGCGGGGAAGATATCCGCGACGATATCTTCTAAAATTCTTAACGGTCATTTTTTGCCATTTATAAGTTTTACGGATTATAAAATAATCCTGTTCGGTTAAAAAAATCGTAATCTTATCCGCTTTAACGATTCTTCCGTTATCTTTGACGGGGTTAATACATTCGTAACATTTCGATATACTTATGTAGTGGTCGTATGTAAAAGTTTCTTCGATGTTATAAAAAGTCGCCGTAAAGATACAGTTATATAATTCGATATTCTTTTCAAATTCCTTTTTATCTTTTAAAATTATCATTTCGCTTTTAAACATAGGGAATTGTTCCGCGATCATCACAGCGGGATAACTACTCGTAAAATCGAACGAAGAAACGTTATAACATATTTTACTTATATGTAAATGGTTACCGTGTGTGAATCCGCCCATAAATGAAGCGTGTAAATGTTCGTATTCGAGTACGGAATTAATTATTAGTCGTTTCATTAAGCGACGATAAGCTGTAAATTGTGGATCATATTTTTTGTGAGATTTTCGACTATGTAAACAACGGTCGCGACAATAATTTCGTATTTTTCCGGTTTTTGTTAAAGGAATTTTCGTAATATTTCCGGCGGTTTCGATTTCTTCTTCAATAAAAGCAATTAATACTTCGCCGTCGCCTTCGACATATCCCCATTCTTTTTTCGTTAAAGGGGTTTCCGGCGTTCTAATTTTTGAATAATCCAAGTCTCCGACACGCTTACGGACGTTGTGCTTTAATAAATGTTCCCCCATTTTCGCTAAAGAATAACCTGATAGTTTATAACTACATCGAAATTCTATACCGTCAGCTGTAATAGCTTGTATAGGGTCGCGTGTGTCTAACGCGAAAACCTTTTTAAAATAAAAGTGTTTACGGAAAAATTGAAAGTCATATCCGAGATTTTGTACGTATATAATGATTCTTCGATTTTCGAATAAATCTAATTCTTCTTTAACGATATCGATAATTTTTAAAAACTCTTCCCATGTTCGCCCCATGATTAAGACGTCATAGATTCCGAAAACCCAAGCGTACATTAAACCGCGTTTATTTTCCGGTTTAACAACAAAGTTTTCGTAAAAACTAGACGCTTCGATATCGAAACATGAAGCGACGTTATAATATTCTACCTTCTTATTCGTTTTGTAAATTTTGACGTCTTCTTTTAGGTTTATTAGATGATTCTTAAAATTTTCTATAGCGTTTTCCGATTCATTAATAATTATCGTCGTCATCGTCTACGTCGTAATCTATATCTAAACCTTCGGCGTCTTCATCGTTTAAATCATTTAATAGTCTTTGCGCTTCTTCGTAACCTTCCGTAATAGCACTCATTAAGATTTCTTCGACATCTTCGTTTTTAACATATTTCGAAGATTTTACGATATCGACAATTAAAGATAATAAGCGCGGAGATCCTGACATTTTTTTATTTGTCGGGTCTATTCCGGCGATTTCTTCCGCCTTCGACATTAAGCGGGATATTCTTTTTAATTGCCTAGACGTTAATTTAACGTCCCTTCCTACCGCGTCATTAATGACCTTTCTATATCTTTGTTCTTGAGCGTTAATTCCGCGTATTTTAGTCGTTTTTTTCTTTAAAAAACTTTGAATATCGGAAACGTTTTTTACGCGCTTATTTCTTACGTCTATCGATTTTCTTTTACCTTTAGCGATTAAACGGTTTCCCCCTTTAGAAGCGGGTTTATAACCTTTCGACGCGGTATAGGATTTAAAACCTTTACGTTCTTTTCGACTAATTTTTGAAGCTGATAATTTTTTCGCTTCTTTTAAACGTCTCAATCTTCGATTTGCTTCTTTGACAAGTCGCTTTTCAACATAACTAACTTCTTCAGCGGTTAGTCGTGAAGTATCGATGTCGACTAATTCACTTAAAGTCATTTTCTTTAATTTTTCTATCATGCGGTTTCTCCTTTATATTTCTTTAGAAAACTAATTGCTTTTTTATTATATTCGTCAGATATATTCATCGATAGCATGATTTTATAAAGCGTTATTCTTTTAACTTCGTCGCTAGTATTGATAAATTCTTCTACTCGAAGATCATTAAATAAAATTTCATACTTTTTTATGACGTTAGTTAGTTCTTCGATAGATTCACTTTTGACCGCTTCGCGTAAAGCGTTAACATATTCGTGAAGTATCTTATTTCTTACTTCTAAATGCATAAAATTAATTTCCGTAACGTTTATTCGTTTTATCATCTAAACAATTTAAATTAAAATCCGCGACAATATTTAATTCATCTTTTTTATTAATAGTAAAGAAATTAAGTGCGCGATATAACCTTACTAATTTTAAAATAAATATTTGATTAATAACTAAAAAATTGACTTCTATTACTTGGTAAGTATCTCCGCGATACATAATTAAATCGCCTTCGCGGGGTGCGTCTATTTTTAATTCATTTTTTCGAATTTCTAAAATTATTATTTCGCTAAATTTAATATTCATATTTTCTTCTCCTTATTTGTTAATAAAAGCACGTTACGAATTGAAGGAATTAAATCATCGTAACGCGCTTCGTAATTATTTATTCAGCGGGATCGTCGATTTCAATTTCTTCGGTTTCCGCTTCGTCCATTAAATTAAACGTTCCGGTGGATTTTGGTTTTCTGTCTTCATAGGAAACAATTTTTTTAATGAATATATGTGGATATTTCTTTTTAACTTTTCCGTCCTTATCGACGTCTTCTTTTACCTTGTATTTATAAGGTGCATCGTAATCATTTTCGTCTAGGGTAATAACCCCGCGATTAAATTTTGAAGTATCGACGCTATCGTCGAATTTAACGGTTAAGGATTTTAATTGAAGTCCCTTATCTTCTTCGCCTTCGACGAGAATATCCATATAAGTAAAGAATTTTCTAAATTTACTTTTTCCGTCGGCGCGTGTTTGCTGTTTTGACATTAATAACATTTTTACTAACATATCGTAATCTCCTTTCGTAATTAATAGTCAATTTATCGTAACATTCCCTTCATAACGTTAATAGCGTTTTCTTTTTTCACAAAGCGCGATAATTTCGTCGACCGCGTTAATATAAGATTTCGCAACGTCGGACGCTTCTACGCCTTCTTTGAAAGCGTTAACTTGGATATTAAGCGCTTCAAGTTTCTTCTTTGTTAATAAATCTTTAAGTGGACTATTTGACATTTTCCGATTCTCCTTTCTCTAAAAGATTCCATTCTTTTAATAAGTACATAAGTTGTTTATAATATTTCTTTCCTATAACTTTAATAAATAAGTTATAATAACCGCCGTAGAAATTAAACGTGATATTTAATTTCATATGATCTATATAAATAACGCTCCCGTTTTCCGAAATATACTCTAATAGACGATTAAGTTTAAGTATTTCATTTTTTGTAAATACCATTTTTATTTCGAATTTTAACGCCTTCATCGGTTAATACTTCCTGTTAAAATTATAATTTAAATATTTATTATCTTCGGGGTCATCACATTCCCAACTTTCAATTACGTATTTATGAGCTGTCGCATAAAGGAAACGTAGCGCTTTAACGCGATCATGGAAGATTTTATAATCACTAACCCATTTACCGTTATGTTCGATTTTTCGAATAAAATATATTTTAATCATCAATTTCGACCTCGGTTTCTAAAGCCTTTGCAAACCACTTTTCTAAGGAATCGGTTGAAATATAATGAAGTAGACAGTATTTATCATCACTCACAAAAGAACAATTTTCACATTTTTTTGAACGACAATATTTATTTACTTCAATTATGGTTAAATCTTTAATCTTCTTTTTCATGATTCTTTATCTCCTCTTTGAATAAATCAATATATGCTGGTGGTATTGATATACTTGCTTTGAAATTACCACATTGAAGAAATAATCTTGTATCGCTTTCGTAAGGTAATAATTCAACAACTTTTAGATTTAACAACTCTTTAATAATTTCAAACGCTTTAAGAGCAGTTTCGATGATGTCAATTTTATACAATTTCACAACATAATCATTAAGATTAGGGTACTCATCGTGTGGATAGCGACTGTGTATTAAAATAAGATTTTCTTTTATTTTTTCTAATGATTCTAATTCTTTACTCATATACGATTCTCCTTATTGTATGATCTTTAATACGTCTTCATTATCGATTTTAACTTCATCTAAATAAAGTTTAATCCAAGTAATAGAATTATCATAATTCTTGCATAGATGGAGATAATAACCGCGACTGTCTTTATCTATATACCCGAAAGAATAAGTTATTACCCTTTCGCGTCTTTTTAAATCTTTATAGATTAAATATTTTTCGTGAATCATAATTTATTATCCTTCACTATCTTCTAAATAAACGATTGATTTCATTAATCAGATAACCAAGTCCATTCCACGAAAGTTTAAATCCGAGTTTCGGGAAGATTTCATCTTTATACTTTTCAAGTTCATCTTCTATCTTCTTTAACGTCTTGATTTCATCAATCTTTTCTGGAGATTCTGATTCTAACCAACGAAGATATTTATGAAAATCACACCAATTACAGATATAACACGAAATCCCGTGCTTGTAAGTAAAATTCAATTCCCAATTTTTAACCAAGTCGATAAACTCTGGCGTGTTTTCCTTTATTAATTCAATTAACGCGGGTAATCTATCGCTGAAGTTTTCTGAAGTGATAGAGTGAAGATAATTATTCATATTTTCCTTATTCATACTTGTATTTCCCTTCTTAACGTCTTTCGACAATATCAGTATACCACTTTTAAACAGTCCGTCAATACCTTTTCAAAAATTTTTTAATATATTTTCAAATAAACAAAAAACCGGTAGCATCCGCTAGCGGTTTTTCATGCCATTACAACGTTAAGAAGGTTTTTATCGTAGTATGAACGACTACTTATTATAATATCACGCCTTGTTTCAAAAGTGAAACAATTTCGGTTATCTCATCGTTATAAATTTTAGCGTTAGAAGGGTTAAAATGAATTTCGCCTACTTCGGTATATCCTGTAAGGGATGATAAAGATAAATATTTATTACATTTTTTACCTTCTAAAGAAGCTACGGGCGTATAAGATACATTCGGTTTTTCTTTAATCAATATAACTTTTTTATATTGAGTTAACATATTAATATCTCCACCACCGCCTTTATATCCGGTCATATGGTCGACTTGCGACGCTAATAAACCGGAAGCGTCTTTAAAATATCCTTTAAATAATCCCGCGCCCGAAATAGCGTTACCGCCCGAAAGTGCCATACCGCCTATATCTCCGATTAAATTAAGTCCGTGTAAAATTAAATTTCTTTTTTGTTCTTCGGCGTTAGATTTTCCAATAGGGATTTCAATACCTAATTGCGTCGATTTAGTCGCATATAAATATGTATCGTCAATATATAAATTGACCGCGCCTTTTCCACTATTGAAATCGACCGACATATAAACGTCTAAAGTATGACCGTAAAGATCCTTACCGTCTAATTCGAAAAATTCAAAGAATGGAATAAATAATTTAAATTTAGTATAAGGGGCGAAATCTAAAAAATTATTAAATTCACGTGTTAATGAGATAGTACAAATTTTATATGCAGGTTTTTGTTTTCCGTTACTACCAAATTCGCAGCAAGTATATGCTAAATTAGTCTTTTTACCTATAGTAATCGAAGAAGTCGTCGCAGGTGTTCCGTCAATAAATAATTCTACCTTTAACGGATACCACATAACCGAAATGAAATAATCCGAATTATTCGAAAATAAATCGGAAATAGAGTAACCGGTTATCGTGCCTTTAATTAAGTCATTTAGTAAACTATTTAATACCGACCAATCAAAAATATATTTCCATGTAGTAACATGTTGTTTGTAAATATTATAATCTTGTGTATCTATTGCCATAACTTTAATCTCCTTATTATGCTATAGTCGAAACGACCGTTAAAATATAATCACCATAATTCGAATAACTACCTAACGATAGATAGGGGTTATATTCCGTCCATGATATTTCAGTATAGGAAATGACAGGGTCTATCTCGACAATATATTTTTCGTCGATAATATCGGTGTTAAAATTATATTCTTGTCTTTCGATGTAGGCACTTTGTAATTTAATTAAATCTTTAAATGACATCAAAACGTCTTCTTTTAGAAAAAGTCGTGTAATATCTTTCGTGATGAGTTCGACAGATTCTACGTAATAATATCTATTTAAATCGGATATAAATACGTAATTAAATTCGGGAGTTTTAATCCCTTCGATATCAATAACGGGATTTTTTATCGCAATATTTGATTTATATTTTCCTTCCATGATTCCGATATATGTTAAAGATTTATTTAAAACGTTACTATTACTATTTTGTTTATATAAAAATATTCCGGTATGATCGTATAGAATTTGAATGTTATCGAAATTTATATCTAATTCTTCTTGACCGACATATCGGATACTAGCATATCCGGTTATTGAAATAGTTGTGAAATAACCAATAATATTTGATTCGCCTTCTATATATAATTCGCTATTATCTTCGTATGTCCCGAGAAGGACAAAACCTTCGCCATATAATTGACTTAAAACTAAATACTTTAAATATTTACCGTTATGAAAATCTAATATTTTAGCGGGCGAAAAATATATATAATAACTTTCAGTAATTCCACTTATATTCATAATCTCGGATATTTGATTAATTTTAAATTCGCCAATTTTGGTTAAAGTAATCGCTGACATAATTATTCTCCTTTCTTAAAATTAAAAGCGGTAAGTGATTCCCACCTACCGCCCTAAAAATTAGATAACGACTAGACCGCCGGTTCTTGCATAAAGAAGACGACAATATTTTCGTTTAAATCGATAAATTGACCGGCGAAAAGTTTATGCCAAAAGTTCGTAAATTCCGCTTTACCGTTATAATTAGAAGTTGTATAACGTTTATAGTTAACAACGCCTAAAGCGTCGCGGTCGAATAACATACCGATAATACCGTCAACTTTAACGTTTGTGCTTCCGTCAGTAGGTAATAAAACGTCGATAGCACTTGTTTTTTCGAAGTCATAGTCGTCGCCTGTACCTTGCCAATATGGTACGGTATCCGCTTCAGGTAGTTTAACATATTCTTCGTGGAATGTTCCGGAATATAAATACGCTTTAGCGTTAGCGTCAAAGTCGCTATGAAGTACAATTCTTAATGTATTTTTAGGGGTAAATCTAGGTTGTTTACCGACATTAAATAAAGTTGACATTTTCTTCATACGTTCAGCGACTTTCATAATTTCCGCACTAGCGAAACGAATAAAAGCGGGGGTTTCTAACGCTTCTTTCATAGCTAAAGGGGTCGCTTGTGTAGCGTTATATTCGTATAAAAGGTTACGTGCTTTAACGTGTGTACCGCCGCCGAAATCGCTAGATCCATAACTATCGTGTATTGTTTCCGCGATAGCGCCGTTTAAAGTTCTCATGACTAATGCGTCGACTTTGACTTCGATAGATTTATCGACGTCATTAAATAACATGTCAAGAAAGTTATTTAATTGTTCTTTACTTGTAAATGATTCTTTAACTTGTTCGTCGGTAACGCTTAATTGAACTTCAAAAGTCCAACGTTTATTAAAGAATTTAACAACGACGGAAGGACGTTTAAAGACGTTAGGGTCATAACTTTCGCCGTCTTGTAACTCCCATGTTTCATTTTCTTGTGCTTCAGGAAGAGCGCCGGCGATTTTTTGCATGATACTACCGTATTCCCAACCGTCGAAAATAACGTTAGGGATAGTACCTTGATATTTTCTTGTTACGAAGATAGTACGCCCGATACGGTTAACAAGTGCTTTAACATAATTGTCGTACGCGTTAGCGTTAGCGACACTTGTACCAACATCGACAACGTTAGATAAATCTTCTGTTAATAATGTAGCTGATTCGCCTACCACTTCACGGGTAGCGTCGTTTACTAATTGATAAATTTGTTTAACTTCCATGTTTCAATGTTCCTTTCTTTTAAATTTTTTATAATGGGGTAACGGTATCGGTAATCGTAGAAATTGAAGAGTATTGAATAGTTACAGTTGAATAGACGTTATTACTATTAATGCAAGATAATAGTATATCATCACTAAGGTTGAAAGCGTTTGCAAGTACTCTATCTACAGAGGCTATATCCATACCCCAATATTTTTCATTAATGATATTAGATAAGGGCATATATTCAAAACTAACATTCGAAGTCAATAAACTTTTGAATAGATCGATACTAGTAATTTGAGTATCAAAGTTTGAAATAAACTCTATATGTTCATATGTATCATTAGTTTTTAAAATGTTGATAATATGTTTATATAACTTTGTTCCACCACTTGCGACGACCTGTTTAACCAATTTTCCACTACCCGATAATCCGATAGTTTCGACAATAGTACCGTCTGCGATAGATTCTTTAACGTCTTCGACGATTTTTTCGGATTCTTCGATGAAATCGTAACCGCATGAATCAATAGACACTTCGCCGGTATCGGCGTCGACGTCATAAGTAACGTAAATTTGTAAATTGGAATCTAAAATATCCGCTTTAATTCGTAAACTTCCAGTGGTATTTCTATCTAATTCGCATAAACTAACGACTTCTACACCGCTAGAATCTTTAGCGCGTAAATAAATAGGTTTTAATTCTTTATCCGGTTTTAAAGCGTAATCGCTTAAAGATAATAATTGCTTCAATACATCTTCATCGGTTACGCTAGTCGTTTCGGAAGTTTCCACTAACGCCATAGTAACGAGTGAAAGAATGATATATCCGCCTTTTAAATTTGCCATATAAATTATTCTCCTTTCTTTAAATATAATAATCTAAAAATAATATGCTATCAATATCAGCGTAAATCTTATCTAATAGCGTACGTTTACGTAATTCGAATTCTTGGGTTAACATTTGCGCGGTCGTTGTAACGCCTATATTACCTTTTCGGGTTAGTTCACGATCGCTATTATTAAATTCGTCAGTCCCTGAAGTTTCCGCGTCGCCTTCGCTTTCGCTAGTCGTCGGTAAATTCGTACCACTGTTAAAACCCGCGTATTTTTGTTTCGTTGCAGATTCCGTAGTCGACTTCGTATTAATTTCCGTACCTTCCTTTTCTTCCATATCGTAGTTATGAATAGGGTTATAATCGGCAAAAAATCCGGTTGCTAACTTATTCCAATTAAATAAAAACTTATTTTCAATAACTTTAATTAAATCGTTATTAGCGCCTACTAAAGCATCGCCATGACCGATAGACGTATAATAATCGATTAATCTTTGATATAAAGGGGATAAAATTTTATCTAGTCTATTCGTCATAAATTCGAGAGTTAATTCGTCGTTATTAGTGTTTAAAAATTGGATTAAATAAGGGTCGTATGTTGTAGGGTCGAGCGTGCTAAAAAGTTTAGTTATACAGTGATTAGTATTTGTAACGATATCTAACATACTAATATAATCTTTTAACTGTTTTACCATTATTCCGCGTCCCCCTTATCATCTTCGACGACTTCTTCCGTCTTAGATTCTTCGACTTTCTTTTCTTCGTCGATAGTTTTATCGTCGCCTAGTAATTTTCGCGCTTCCCAAGAAGACGAATATTTAACTGTGATATTTGTACCGAATTGTTTATTAATCTTTTCGAGCGCGTCGCGTCTACACTGTAAAAGATCATCGCATAAAGGTTTTAACGCTTCTTCGTTCATACCCGCTTCTTCACCGTTAATCGCTTCACGCTTCATATTGAAATTCGCTTGTAATCCGATTTCGTTATAAAATGACGCTTTGATAAACTGTTGTAATTCGATGATATCTTTAATATCTTGACCGGTTGCTTTACGATATTCATTTACTTTCATACTTCCGTCGTCAGATTCGAAAGATTTACCGACTAATACGCCCAATTTTTTACCGTCTTCGATATCCTTTAAAAGTAATTCCGCTTCTTGTTTTTGCTTATCGTTAATCGCTTCTAAAATTGATACGATACGATGATTAATCAAGCCGAAACGTAACGTAATATCACATTCCGCCATAAATTCCGCGTAACGTCTAATAATTGGATATAATCCCATATGTGCTAAATCGTTCCACATTAAAACGCCTTCTTCGTTAACTTCTACCGTTTTAAAGAATTTTAAATATGGATTAGCAACGATAAAGGTTGTCGGTTGATAATATTCGTTAGGAAGTCCACCAAGACCGCCGTAAAACACGTATAATTTACCGTCTTTTTCTAACCAATACGCGAAGATGCATAATTGTAAAATTCGCTCTAATTCGCGAGCGGGTATCGTTTCCGGTAACCCTTCGTATTCAAACATTTTAAGGGTTTTAACAAGCGCTAACTGTATGTAATAATCGATTAAATAATTTTTGTCTTTCAAGACATATTTATCGTAATTCGAAAAACGCCATACGTCGCGGGGTTTTAAATTATCCGTTCCCATAATTATTTTTTCTTATCGGTTACGTCGTTAATTTCCTTTTGTGTGTCTTCAATATCTTTTATCGCTTCTTCGACTTCTCCTTTTTTGATGTGGCCGACTAATTTTATTACACTTTTAACAATGATTAAAATTATTTGTATCGATAAAAGAATAATCCCGAATATTGTATATATTTGTTCGAGTGACAGCGTTACACCGATTCCAAGTACGATTAATACATCTTCGGTAATATTAAGAATTTTCATAACCGTATATATCTCCTTTCTAAATTAATAATAACACGCGTAAATAAATTATGATATATTGATTATGTTTATAATTTGGTAAGTTTCCATACTTACTAACCCCGTCGCTTTTGTGATTTCACGGCGGGGTTTTTCTTTGTGCTTAATCAT
>JAZSRG010000104.1:0-5396 GCA_045538365.1 Clostridia bacterium | reverse complement strand
GGCTGTTATATCCATTTAACTACGGAAGCGTGTTATTTTTGGTTGGGGTTGGTGAGGGCGCTTTGTTGCGCTTGGATATTGTAACACAGTTTTAAAAAAAACTCAATAGGTTTTGTGTGGTTGGGAAAAAATATAGGCGTGGTGGTGTTTTTTGGGTAATTTGGGGCGCGCTCTTGAAAAGGGTGTGAATTCGTGATATAATGAATTTATGGGCGGAAACGCGCAAACTAAATAAAGTTACAAGAGCAAAAATTATGGACTTTTTACAGGACGTGGACTGGGGTGACCAAGACGTATTGGTTGGCTCGTTTAAGTCGAAAGAACAATTTAATATAAATTTTGAGAAAAAGTTTTATTACACTCCTTTAAAAAACATAGAGAAAGGTCAAATCATAAAATACGTGGCGCTCTATCAATCTATTGCGACTTTCGGGGATAGCGCGGGCATAAAATTTTTTGGAAAAGTCAAGAAAAAACAAATACTCAAAAGGCGTGATATTCCCGTTAAAACCAATAGGGATAACGGGGAGGAAGACTACGCTGTTTTTTATATAGAAAAGTGGCAAAGTTTGGAAGAAAAAATAGTCGTACTTGGCGAAAGCGTGTACAAACCCCGCTACACTAACCTATTTTTACTACAAAATTGCGCGTACACCTACGAACTTTTTTGCGTGAAATCCGCATCTCAATTTTGGCTTACAGAAACGCTCAAAAAAGCCTTTACTTTTGCTGAACTAAACGCCGAATCTAAAGAATACTATTTGTTTAAGTCGAGCGCGAATTTCACGGTTTCCTTACAAGAAAATAAAATCAACGTTCTCGCCCTTGACGGAAAAATCGCTTTCGCCACCCCTATTTCGATATCGGAATATAAATTGTTTCCCGTCGAAAATTTTAACCAAATAGTAACAAATCTCAATATTTAGGTAAAAAATTATGCAAAATCGCACAAAAACACAAAAAAACGAAAGTGAAAAATATGATATCATAATCCTTGCGGGGCAATCTAACGCGCAAGGTAGCGGACTTGGGGACGAAAACGGCTACACGCCTGACACGCGCGTACACGTTATGCGCGGGGACTTTAGCGCGACGGTAAAAGAAAGCGAATACGGTAATCAATACTTGGATATCGAGTTCTCCCCTATTTATCAGACGGAAATTGCCAAAAACCAGTTGAAAGAAGGCAAAATTTACTCTAATCTTGCTTATTTCGTGGGGCTTGACTACGCAAACGAAAAGTTAGAGAACGGGAAAAAAGTGCTTATCGTGGACACGGCTATAGGCGGTACGGGTTTTGCAAAAAAACATTGGGGTGTTGGGGATACGCTCCACAACAGAATGATTAAAATGGTGGAGAGCGCTTTGCAGAGCAACAAAGAGAACAAAATCGTTGCTTTTTTGTGGCATCAAGGGGAGCATGATTCTTTTGAATTTGCTGAACTTAACGCTAAAGAGCGAGAAAAATTTTATTATACGAAACTAAACGAATTAGTCAAAGACCTTCGAGCAAGGTGGGGAGAGATTCCCGTCGTTTGCGCAGGGTTTACAAAGGCTTGGTACGACCAATACCCCACTCAATGCGGAGCAATTTACAAAGCCACGGAAAGGGTTATGAGAGAGAATAAAAAATGCTCTTTTATACAAAACACCTTTGACCTAAAAAACAACAAACAAGCGGTGGGAGTTGAGGACGAAATACATTTTTGTAACGAGTCCTTGAAAATTTTGGGACACAGATATTTTGACGCGCTTAAAGAATTTTTGGAGTGAAAAATGATACCTAACTATATAAAAACTAATGAAAAAATACTCGTTCTTTTTGATATGGACGGGGTGTGCGCGGAATACGTGTATGGCGAAAATGTGGATATTTTAAATAACTCTCCCGACGTTTACTCTAAAAAACGCCCTATTCGCTCCGTTATAAAAGTGGCGGAAGAAATGAGCAAAATGGAAAACGTGACGGTGGGCATCATGAGTAGCGCAAATTACACGAACCAAAGAGCGCAAAAACTTGAGTGGCTTGAGAAATATATGAGTTTTTTGGATAAAAACCACGTTTATATCTTGGTGTGGGAAGAACTTGGACTAACAGGCGATAACCGAAACGGACAAAAAGGCAAAGAAATACAAAAAATACGCGGGTTTGATAAGATATATCTCTTTGACGACAAGCACAAAATAATAAACGCGACTAATGCTATAATACCAAATTGCGCGCACCACGTGAGTGAAGTGATGGATTAGTGCAACAAACGTTGCACAGTGATAGACTAAATGAATAGCCCTATCGGGCATGAATTGGCTTGCGCCATGATTTGAAAACGCAGTTTTCATGATTTGAATTGCAAAACAATTTGCAATTCATTAAGGTAAAATTAAATAGCGGACAACCAGCGCTCACAATAAACAAAGCAAACAAAAAACGCACCGAATTTGAAATGCCCCCAAAAGTTAGACACTTTAAGGAGGTGCATTTCACTTGGTGCGTTTTTTTAAGTGAACTATTTAATCATTTCTTTAGCGGTGTTTACTAAAATTTCGGCAACGCCTTTTTTGAGTGAAGAACTTCGGGCTTCGTAACCGCCTTCGTCGTACGCGCTCGTGGTCGGGAAATATGCGGCGTTGTCATTTGCGCAACAAACGGGTAAAATAAGTCCTTCTGCCTTTAATTCCTTAACCGCTCTACCTATACCCGTAAACGGTTCGCCCGGGAAACCTACGATAGATATATCGCCTATTTTGAGTACGGTCATAAATAAATCGTAATAATCAGGTCCGTTTTCTAACTCAACCATGCGTTTTGCTTCTGCCACCACGGTGGTTAGCATCATACCGCTATATGGTATCTCGTTATCTCGTCCTAATAAGTGCAATTCGTGATATTTTTTAGCCGTTTTAAGTTCGTCTGCCGTGGCTTTGTTGGACGGAATTTTAACGTCTTTTATCTTGCCGTCTATTTTATCCACGCTCACGTAGTTAACTTTATCATACACTTGCATAACTGCGCCCGCCACTACTCGACCTATATGTCTTGCGTGACCGTAACCCCTTGAGCAACCGTCAAAGTCCATAAACAAGTCGTTGAAATCTCCACCTTTTGGGTGTACGTTTACGTGGTTTACGTCGCCTTGCGCGCCGTTTATAAATATACACTTGGTGTTCTCTATTGCTTTTTCAACAAACCGTCTTGAAAACGAAGGCCAATCTCCCGAAATTTTGCTACCGCCTACGGTATCGGGGTGGTTACCAAAGTTTGCAACCACTATACTCTCCGCGCCCTCTCTATCAATTCTCAAAACGTGCACCCTTTCGTCCACGTCTCCGATAGGTCTATCAATCTCGGGGTTATTCACGCCCGGATTGGTCATAACAGAGCCGTCTTTCATACGAAATCTTCTAACGAACGCCACGCCTTTGGCTTCCCCTACTCCAAAACCGAGTTTTGCGGGTTTTAGGTCTAATAAAGCCGTTTTCGCGCTCTCTAATATTTTGTTTTCTAATATCTTATAGTACTCTTTTAGTTCGTCGTTTTCGCCAAAAGTCAAACTCGCACCGGGACCTGTGTGCGTGTGGGTTGAGTGGATAAGAATTTTGTCACTTTTTACACCCAACTCTTTTTCTATTCTCTCTCTTATAGGGGTTAGTTTTTCCCTTGTGAGTTCACAGTTGTCCACGGATATTAAGAGAATAACGTCCTTTTCCTTTTTAAACGCCGTGGCTACGCACTCGAGTTCGTCCAAAACGCCTTCCGCAAACCTATCCACGTAATAACCAATTATAGATATTCCAAGTGGGGGCGTAACGTTTACTTTGCCGTATCCTGCTAAAAAATCATAAGTTTTATTCATATTTTTCATATTCCTTTTTGATAAATTCTTTAACTTTTGCGACAACGTCTGCAAGGGCTACGCTATCTTTGTAAGTTTTGTCACGGGACGAGAGTTCGACTACCCCTTCTTTCATATTTCTTGGGCTAACTATTACTTTCAAGGGCGCGCCTATTAGGTCCGCGTCCGAGAACATAACACCGGCAGATACGTTTCTATCGTCGTAAATGACTTCTATGCCCTTGTCTTTAAGTTCTTCGTAAAGGTTATCCGCAAAAGCCTTAACTTCTTCGTTATCCGAGCGAACTGCGCAAAGGTGTACTTCCCAAGGCGCAATAGTTATAGGCCAAATAGGACCGTAATCGTCGTGGGACTCTTCGCAAACGGATGCTGCAAGTCTGCCAACGCCTATGCCGTAACAACCCATTATGGGGGTTTGTTCCGCGCCTTTCTCGTCAACGTAGGTCATATTCATGGACGTGGTGTATTTAGTGCCGAGTTGGAAGATGTTTCCGACTTCTATACCACGGGAAATGGTAACGGCTTTTTTACCGCATTTCGGGCAAATACCGCCTTCTTGAATTTTGGCAAAGTCAAAATATTTTACGCCACTAATATCTCTTGCCGTGTCAAGTCCGGTGTAGTGATAATCTTCTTCGTTTGCGCCACAAACTAAATTGTTCATGTTCTCCAAAGACTTGTCGTAGAGTACTATTGCGTCCGCATTAAACCCAACAGGACCGATAAATCCTGCTTTTATACCGCTGTCTTCCGTAATTACTGCGGGGTGGATATCAAAACCTAAATAGTTAGTGAGTTTGGTTTCGTTTACTTCAAGGTCGCCACGCAAGAAAAGTACGATATACTTGTCGTCCGCGTTTCTTTGGTAAACGACTGCTTTGCAAGACTTTTTAGCGTCTGCTCCTAAAAACTCGCAAACTTCTTCAATGGTGTGTTTTGCGGGGGTGTGAACTTTTTTGAGTTCTGCAGAAACTTCGTCACGAGTATCGTCTAAAATGTTGTCCGCCGCTTCCATATTTGCTCTATAATCACACTCGCGACAAAGTACGATAGAGTCTTCACCAATAGGGGTGAGCAACATAAATTCGTGAGAAACCTTTCCGCCCATCATACCGGAGTCGGATTTTACGGATACGAAATTTTTAAGTCCTGCGCGTTTATAAATCTTTTCGTACGCTTTGTGGCACTTGTCGTAATATTGCTCTAAATCTTCTTGCGTTAAGTGAAAAGAGTACGCGTCTTTCATAGTAAACTCACGCACACGGATAAGTCCGGAACGCGGTCTTGCTTCATCACGGAATTTGGTTTGAATTTGGTAAATCATAAAGGGATATTTTGCGTAACTTTGAGCGTATTCGCGCACCAAGTGAACGGCTGCTTCTTCGTGAGTCATACCTAAAACCAAAGGCGTTTCGTTACGGTCTGTAAAACGAACGAGTTCTTTGCCGATACTTTCGTATCTTCCTGACTCCGACCAAAGAGAACCGGGCATAACGACGGGGAAAGATACTTCTTGTCCGTCGATTTTGTTCATTTCTTCTC
>JAZSRG010000160.1:0-3268 GCA_045538365.1 Clostridia bacterium | reverse complement strand
CCGTTCCGTAAAGGTCGTTATCGATAGTCTTGGGAACGCCCATTACTCTGCACTCCCAACCGGATTTTTGCATAAATTTACTTACCTTGTTACAGGTATCCATACTGTCGTTACCACCGTTGTAGAAGAAGTATCTGATGTTGTACTTCTTGAAAACTTCCAAAAGTCTTTCATAGTCCGCGGGGTTATCTTCGTATGATTTAAGTTTGTATCTAACAGAGCCCAAAGCAGATGACGGAGTATGCTTCAAAAGCATAAGTTCTTCCATATCTTCTTCGCCCATATCGTAAAATTCTTCGTCAAGTATTCCCTTGATACCGTGCTTTGCGCCGTAAACTTTGGTAATACAATCTTGTTTCAACGCTTCGGTGAAAACACCTGCAGCGCTTGAGTTGATAACTGACGTCGGTCCACCTGATTGACCGAACATACATGCACCTACGAGTTTAGCCATTTTTTTATTCCTCCAAAAAAAATCTTTTGTTATTATTTTAACTTACAAGGACAAAACGTTTGCCACGTTGTATAGCGAATAATCGAAATTCTTTTCCGCGCTCAACGCTTCTTCAATAGAAACGTCGATAATTGCGTTGTTTCTTATACCAACCGCGCGATTTATAATGCCTTTTTTGAGCAAATCTACGGCTTTTACGCCAAGATTTGACGCAAGCACTCTATCACGCATAGTGGGCATACCGCCGCGTTGGATGTGACCGAGCACGGTAGTTCTAAAAGATACGTCGGTGTATTCTTCAAGTTTTGATTTAACTTCTTCCGCCGTGCCTACGCCTTCGGCTACGAGAATAATTTCACTCGTCTTGCCTTTTTTCTTGCTTTGTTCAAGTTTTTTTGCAATATCTTTGTAATCTGATTCTACTTCGGGCACGAGCATATATTCGCATCCACCCGCAAGTCCTGCGTACATTGCAATATCTCCGCAATGCCTACCCATAACTTCTATGATACTTACTCTGTCGTGTGAAGTCATAGTGTCACGGAGATTGTTTATCGCGCTCAAAACGGTGTTAACCGCCGTATCGAAACCGATAGTAAAATCGGTATAATTCAAGTCGTTATCAATAGTTCCGGGTATGCCGATAACGGGCACGCCACAGTTGTTTGCAAGGTCTTTCGCGCCCCTGAAACTACCGTCGCCACCTATAACTACCACGCCTTGAATATCGTGTTCTCTCAAAACTCTTGCCGCTTCTTTCTGTCCCTCTTCAGTAAGAAACTCCATGCATCGAGCGGTCTTTAAAACCGTACCGCCTCTTTGAATAATATCGGAAACGGAACGACGTTCCATTAGCGTAAGATTATCGTTTACAAGTCCGTTAAATCCACGGTCCACGCCGTAAACGGACATTCCACAATAAATTGCGTATCTAACCACGGAACGAATCGCCGCGTTCATTCCGGGCGCATCTCCCCCGCTTGTTAAAACTGCTATTCTTCTCATATCTGTCCTCTCGCGGGTTTTAGTATATCAAGGATTTCCTTGATACCCGCATTATTATATCAAAATAGAGTCGTTTTGGCTACTGTTTAGCCTTATTTTTTCTCAACGAACTTAAAGTTATTATCTCCTACTAACTCTTCAAGAGCCCAGTATAAGGCTTTTCCTTCTTCTACGCACCTATCCACCTTCATAAGTTTGCCACCGCTTTGAACGTAAACGGGAATATCTCCGGGGTTGTCGGCTAATATTTGACTAACTTCACGGAAAACCATATCAAAATCGTTTTCTATTCTAATGCAAAGTCGTTTGTTTCCCGTATTCTCCGTTTTTTCCTCTTTTTCTTTTTTAGGGGACTCCCACGTATATACGTTTCTAACCATTATACTCGGCGCGCCACCGTCACGGTATTGGAGTTCGCCGTCAATTTTAACGATAGCGTCGTTTTTCATTAAAGGCTTGTATTTTTCATACGTTTTGCCAAAAAGAACGAGTTCTATGCTTCCGTAAAAGTCTTCAAGTTTTGCTATGCACATTTCGTTGCCCGACTTGGTAATTTTTCTTGAAACGTCGCTCAAAATTCCGCCCATACGTACGACTTTTTTCTCTTGAACAACGCTCTCGCTTACGCTTTCTTCGTCTTCGTCGTCACTCTCTTTGACAATCATTGACGTGTTAAAATCAAAGTTCTTAAACTCGCTCATATACTCGTTTAACGGGTGACCGGAAACGTACAAACCTAAAACTTCTTTTTCCATTTGAAGTTTTTCTTTCTCGGGATATTCGTCCATAACGGGATAATCTATGCTACTCGTTTCTTCAATTTCGTCAAAGAAAGAGAACTGTCCGAGTTCTTCGTCGTGGCGAGCGCGCGCGGATAAGTCCACGGCTTTTTCATAAACGTTTAAAAGCACGCTTCTGGGCTTTCCAAAACAGTCCATCGCTCCGCCCTTTATAAGGTTTTCCAAAAGTCTTTTGTTTAAGACGGTTTTGTCCACTCTCATAGCGAAGTCTTCTAAAGACTTAAATTCGCCGTTTTCTTTGCGCTCCGCTATCATATTTTCCATTGCGCCTATGCCTACGCCCTTAATGCCGGACAAACCAAAACGAACTTTGCCGTTTTCCACCCTAAATTCCGCAAACGACTTGTTTACGTCAGGGGGTAAAATCTCGATATTTATCTCTCTCATATAGGTCGCGTAGTGAGCAAGTTCGTCCGAGTGCGTGATACGGTTATTGATAATAGCCGTCAAGAACTCAACGGGATAATATCTCTTCAAAAACGCCGTTTGATAAGCAAGTACGGCGTACGCAGCCGCGTGGGATTTATTGAAAGCGTAAGACGCGAAAGCCGCCATATCAGCGTAAATTTTCTCGGCAACTTCTTTAGGCACGCCGTTCTTTATAGCGCCCACCGCTTTACAGTTTCCGTTTTCATCAAAAACGCCGTTCAAGAAACGGTCTTTTTCTTTAGCCATTTCTTCGTGCTTTTTCTTACTCATCATTCTACGAACGTTGTCCGCCATACCAAGAGAATATCCGGCTAAACTTCTAACAATGTTCATAACCTGTTCTTGATATACTATGCACCCGTACGTTACGTCCAAAATAGGAATTAAAAGGTCGTGGTCGTACGTAATTTTATCAGGGTTATTCTTGTTTTCTAGGTACTTTGGTATGCTATCCATAGGACCGGGACGGTAAAGGGAAATGCCCGCTATGATTTCTTCAAGTTTAGTGGGTTTAAGTTGGGACATAAACTGACTCATACCGCCGGATTCGAGTTGGAATACGGCAACGTTATCTCCGCTT
>JAZSRG010000162.1:0-6305 GCA_045538365.1 Clostridia bacterium | reverse complement strand
CCTAAGGAATATATCCCCGCAATCAACGAAGGTATCCAAGAAGCAGCGCAATCTGGTATTTTAGCCGGTTATGAACTCGTTGACTTCAGAGCACGTCTTGTTGACGGTAGTTATCACGAAGTTGACTCTTCAGAAATGGCGTTCCACATTGCGGGCTCTATGGGCTTTAAAGACGGCGCTAAGAAAGCAGACCCCGTTCTTCTTGAACCTATCATGAAAGTTCAAGTAACCGTACCTGAAGAATATTTAGGTGACGTAATGGGCGGTATCAGCCAACGTCGTGGTAATATTCAAGGCGCAGAAAACAGAAACGGTGTTCAAATCGTTGACAGCGTTATTCCTTTGAGCGAAATGTTCGGATATGCAACCGCTCTCCGTTCATCAACCCAAGGACGTGGTAACTTCAGTATGCAATTCTCGCATTACGACGCAGTTCCAAAGTCTATTGCAGATAAGTTCGTAGCAGAACGCGGTGCAAAAGACTAATTAACAAGACTCAAAAATTAAAAATAAAAACAAAACAAACAAAATCCAAAATTAGGAGGAAACAAAAATGGCAAAAGCTAAATTCGAAAGAACTAAACCCCACGTTAACATTGGTACCATTGGCCACGTTGACCACGGTAAGACCACTTTGACCGCTGCAATCACTATGACCCTTGCAGCTAAAGGTCAAGCGCAAGCTATGAAGTACGATGAAATCGACAAAGCTCCCGAAGAGAGAGAAAGAGGTATTACCATTAATACCGCACACGTTGAGTATGAGACCGTTAACCGTCACTACGCCCACGTTGACGGCCCGGGACACGCAGACTACGTTAAGAACATGATCACCGGTGCTGCACAAATGGACGGCGCTATCCTCGTTGTTGCTTCAACCGACGGACCCATGCCCCAAACTCGTGAGCACATCTTGCTTGCTCGACAGGTAGGTGTTCCTTATATCGTAGTATTCATGAACAAAGTTGACCAAGTAGACGATCCTGAACTTCTCGACCTCGTTGAAATGGAAATCAGAGAACTCTTGAGCGAATACGGATTCCCCGGAGATGATACTCCTATCATCAAAGGTTCTGCTCTTAAAGCACTTGAAGCAGCAACCGGCGGAAACGTTGACGGTGACGCAAGCAAATGCATCTATGAACTCATGGAAGCAGTTGACTCTTACATCCCCGCTCCTGAAAGAGCAACCGACAAACCTTTCTTGATGCCTGTCGAAGACGTATTCACCATTACCGGTCGTGGTACTGTTGCTACCGGCCGTGTAGAACGTGGTGTTGTTAAAGTAGGTGACAAAGTTGAAATCGTTGGTCTTTCTACCGAAGTTAAAGAAACCACCATTACTGGTCTTGAAATGTTCCGTAAACTTCTTGACGACGCTGGCGCTGGTGACAACGTTGGTGCACTTCTCCGTGGTATTCAAAGAAATGAAATCGAAAGAGGACAAGTTCTTGCTAAACCCGGCAGCATCAAATGCCACACCCACTTCACTTCTCAAGTTTACGTATTGACCAAAGACGAAGGTGGCCGTCATACGCCTTTCTTCAACGAATATCGTCCTCAATTCTACTTCAGAACTACCGACGTTACCGGTACCATCAAACTTCCTGATGGTGTTGAAATGGTTATGCCTGGTGAACATTGATATGGAAATTACCCTTATCACTCCTATCGCTATCGAAGAAGGACTTCGTTTCGCTATCCGTGAAGGTGGCAGAACTGTAGGTTCTGGTGTTGTTGCTAAAATTATTGAATAATTTTAAAAACGACATATAACCGTCGATATTTGAAAAAACTTAAAGCCCCCAAGTGCGGTTACGTACGCCAAGTACGCGCCCTTCTTGGGGGCTTTACTTTTTCCAACTCTCTCGGTTCTATGCCGTTTTTAATAAAATTCTAACGGCAGTAAAATACTTTGAGTTACTTATATTGCTTGCTTTTACGCTGTTTTAAGGACTAAAACTTTCTGTTGATTTTTAATTTTTTACCATAATGACTTGCAAAGCAAGTCAAATTATGGAGCGGAGCGAGAAATCATGAAAACAAAGTTTTCTATTCATGGTGCGAAAGCACTAATTCATTTCTATTGCTTTTTACTTGCTTAAATTGTGCTTTTGTGTTATTCTTATTTAACAAATATTCTTTTAGGTGAAATATGGAAGAAAGACTTAGAAAAAAGAAAAGAAATTTTGAGTGGCAAGCGTATTTATTTATGGTGATAGGTTGCTTGTCTTACGGTTTTTCCACGTCGGTGTTTTTAGCGCCGAGTTTTTCAGAAGGGGTAGAAGGCTATAAAATCGTTGCGGGTGGCGTATCCGGTTTATCCGTACTTTTGAACGACTTGCTCCCCGTGGTTTCCATTGGGGCTTTTATACTTGCTATAAATATTCCTATATTTTTATTAGGACTTAAACAAAACGGTATCAAGTTTATATTAAGGTCGTTGCTCACCGTTGCCGTACTAAGTTTAGCAACGGACGTGATTGCAAAACTTATTCCAAATCCTACCGAGATATTTACTAAAAACCCGCTTTTAGCATCTATTTACGGTGGTCTTGCGCAAGGCGTGGGCATAGGTTGTTTTATAAGATATAAAGTTTCAAGCGGTGGCACGGAATTACTCGGTCGCTCTATCCAAAGATTTATACCCCATATCAGTATCGCTACTTGGGTGGCTATACTTGACGCAATAGTCGTTATTGCCGGTTCGTTTAAATTCGGTATGGAAAACGTACTTTACGCTTTGATAGTTATATTCTTGTCAGCAAAGGTAAGTGATATCATAGTTCTTGGTGTAAACAAAGCCAAACTTTGTTACATTATCACTAATAAAGCCGAAGAAATTAGTACTGTATTGCTCAAAGAAAGCCCCCGTGGTATTACCTTAATCAAAGGTACGGGTATGTACACCCACGCTGAAAGAGAAGTGCTACTCACTTGTGTCAAAACCCGTCAGTTGCCCCACCTTAAACTTATCGTTAAAGCCGTTGACGAAAACGCGTTCGTGATAGTTGGAGAGGCGAGTGAGGTGCATGGGAAGGGGTTTGCCAAAATCGACGAGTGAAAAAAAGCGATATAAACTTCGCAATACTTCAAATAAAGGGTAATTTAGTCAGGTCACGTACGCTTAGTACGCTCCCTTCCTAAATTACCCTTTCTTTTCGTCTTGCTCGTTTCTATCGCTTTTTTCGAAAGTTGTTCTAACTCGCCCTTCTTGGGGGTTTTACTTTTTCCAACTCTCTCGTTTCTAAGCCGTTTTTTGTGTTTCCCCTTCTATCGCTTTTTTCGAGAGTTGTTCTAACGCGCCCTTCGGGAGAGTTTTGCTTTTTCGTCTTTCTTGCTTCTATGCCGTTTTTTCGTAAACTTTGTTTTACGTTTTTTCGAGTGTAATTTTTATAGGTTTTGTGAATATTTTTCCCAAACAAAAAAGACGTAGCGAACTACGTCTTTTCCGTTTATCTTAGAATTAAAGTGCTCCGAGGCAGTTAGCAGCGCCACCCAAGAGACCACCGCATGCGATACAAGCTACCAAACCAAGCGTTCCGAGAATAAGACCGATGATTGAGCAGATTTTACCAGCTTTAGCCATACCTTTGCTCTTACCAACTTGGTTTCCACCAATGCAAGAAAGAACAAGACCAGCAATAGCGAGAAGCAAACTTGCGCCACCTACGAAGAAAGTGATCAAGGACAAAATACCGCAGATCATACCGATCAAACCGAGTACGTTGAAGCCGAGTTTTTCTTCTTGAGCAGGTGCAGCAGCAGCAACAGGAGCAGCAGCGGGAGCGGCTACTTGAGTGCCACAGTAAGCGCAGATTCTTGAATCGTCAGCGATTTCTTTTCCACAATTTTTACAAAACATGGGAATAACCCTCCTTTTTTTATATTAAGTATATTATACAATATTGGAAAAAATTCGTCAACAATATTGCATAAATTTTGCATTTTTTTGCCTTAAAAATAAAAAAACCACGAAAATCTAATTTTCCGTGGTTTTTTGAGTATTTTTATTTATTTTTTAATGATTTCCGCGCCCTCTTTAGTGTCTTTAATTGCGTATCCAAGCGCGTCAACTTTAGCGCGAATTTCGTCAGCCAAAGCATAGTTTTTGTTCTTCTTTGCTTCCGCTCTTTCGTTCACGAGCGCGATAACTTCGTCAGGAATTTCCGCTTTTTCTTCTTCAACTACTTCGTCGCATTTGTGAAGGTCAAGTCCGAAAACTTTGTCCATAGTGAGAGCAAGTTCGTAGATATCTTTTGACGGAGTTTCTTTCATCATATTCCAAAGAATACCAAGTCCCAAAGGAATATTTAAGTCGTCGTTTATTGCCGTTACGAACTCGTCGTAGTACGCTTTGCATTTGTCTTTCAAATCCGCAGTTCCCGTTTTGTGACGGGCAAGGGCTTTTTTAAGTCTTGCAAAAGACACTTTAGCCGAATCCATACCTTCAAAGGTAAAGTTGAGTTTTTTACGATATTGAGCGTTTAAGCAGAAATATCTAAAATCAAGGGGAGAGTATCCGCGCTCTATAAGGTTGTCAACGGTGTAGGTATTGCCGAGAGATTTACTCATTTTACCGTTATTGACTAACATAAATTCGCCGTGTACCCAGTAGTTTACGGACTTTGAGCAAGTCAAGGCTTCGTTTTGAGCAATTTCGTTTTCGTGGTGGATAGGTATATGGTCCACGCCACCCGTGTGTATATCAAAGTGCGCGCCAAGATATTTTCTACCCATTGCCGAGCACTCTATGTGCCAACCGGGATATCCCATACCCCAAGGGCTTTGCCATTGCATAATGTGTTCGGGTTCGGCTTTTTTCCATACCGCGAAGTCGTAAGGATTGTGCTTTTCGGTATTAACTTCAACTCTTGCTCCCGCGATTTGTTCTTCAAGGTTTAGTCTTGAAAGTTGACCGTAGCGTGGGAATTTTGCTATATCAAAGTAAATACCGTCGCTTGTTTCATACGCAAAACCTTTTTCTTGAAGTTCAACCACGTAATCAATCATCTCGGGGATATTGTCCGTTGCTTTTGCAATAATCTCGGGAAGTCCAATGTTTAGTCTTTCAATATCCTTAAAGAAAATTTCGCTGTAAAACGCTGCGATTTCTTCCGGAGTTTTCTTTTGCTCTTTAGCGGCTTTAGCCATCTTGTCTTCGCCTTCGTCCGCGTCAGAGAGTAAGTGACCAACGTCCGTTATATTCATAACGCCTTTAATGGTGTATCCGTCAAACTTTAAAACTCTGCGGAGTATATCCATAAAGATGTAGGTACGAAGGTTTCCTATATGCGCGAAGTTATATACGGTAGGTCCGCAAGAATACATTCTTACTTCGTTACCGTTTATAGGGGTGAACTCTTCTTTTTTTCTTGAAAGAGTGTTAAAAATACTAAGTTTCATCTTTTATCTCCTTGCTTTCGACGTCTATAAATTGGTTTTCGTTACTCATTGAATATCTGCACGCGTGAACGTGTAACATATCTTCGAGTACGGCTATTCTTTGATTTAATCTCTTGAATTCTTCTAAAACGGGGTCGGGGAGTTTGATTTGGTCAAGGTCGTCCACCTTTTGTCCCAAAACTCTTGCCGCGCGTCCCGGTACGCCAACAACGGTACAGTTTTCGGGAACGTCTTTTAGTACTACGCTACCTGCTCCGATTTTAGAATTGTCACCAATGGTGATTGCTCCTAAAACCTTTGCTCCCGCGCCTATCATAACGTTATTTCCAACGGTCGGGTGACGTTTGCCTTTTTGTTTACCCGTACCGCCCAAAGTTACGCCTTGGTAAATGGTTACGTTGTTTCCAATCTCTGCAGTTTCGCCAATTACCACGCCCATACCGTGGTCAATGAACACACCTTCGCCGATTTTTGCGCCCGGGTGAATTTCTACACCCGTCTTTTTTCTCGTGCGTTGACTAATAAAACGAGCAAGTCCTTTCATACCGTGCTTAAAAAACCAATGCGCACGGCGGTGGCGTCTTATTGCTTTAAAACCTGAATACGTAAAGAAAACGGTGAACTTGCTCGTTGCGGCAGGATCTCTCGTCATAACGGCATCAAGGTCTGTTTTGAAGTGCTTTGCCATAATTGCTCCTTTTATAGGTATATTCTTATATATTATACATTTTAGAGAGAAATTTTGTCAAGGCTTTTAGTGAGTATAGATTTGTGAAAATGGGGAATAATAACTGCCGGGAGGCAATATGAAAAAGATTTTTGTGTTTTTATGTATAGGAATAGTAGGTTTTATTATTTTGTCGGGCGATTTTGGAGTAAAAGACGAATGTATAAGAATA
>JAZSRG010000021.1:0-5755 GCA_045538365.1 Clostridia bacterium | reverse complement strand
TATCGAGCAATATATGCCCGACCACACCGCAGCGCTTGAACTCGTTCTTGCAGCGCTCACCAACCCCGAACACGGCGCGGTTAAAACCGTTGACGAGATTGGAGCAGTTGGTCATCGTATTCTTCACTCAGCAGAAGACTTTAAAGGTACGGTTTTGGTAACGGACGAAACTATCGCTATTTGCGAGAAAAACACTCCGCTCGGACCTCTTCACATGCCTGCAAATATCGCTTGCGTAAAGGCTTGTCGCAAAATTTTGAAAGACAAACCTATGGGTATGGTATTTGATACGGCTTTCCACTCAACTATGCCTAAAAAAGCATATATGTACGGTGTTCCGTATGACGCTTACACCAATTGGCAAGTACGTAAATACGGTTTCCACGGAACTTCTCACAAATACGTTTCGGGCGAAGCAAGAAAATATCTTGGCCGTGACGACGTTAAAATCGTTACCTGTCACTTAGGAAACGGATCTTCTCTTGCAGCAGTAAAAGACGGATTGTGCGTAGATACGTCAATGGGCTTTACTCCGCTCGAAGGTCTTGTTATGGGAACTCGTAGCGGTGATATTGATCCTGCAGTTATCGAATATATCATGGATAAGAGCGGTATGGATATTCACCAAATGCTCAATTACTTAAATAAAAAGAGCGGTGTACTCGGTATCAGCGGCGTAAGTAGCGACTTTAGAGATTTGTCAAAGGCAGCAAGCGAAGGCAACGAACGCGCAGCGTTAGCCCTTGATATGTTCGCTTACCGCGTACAAAAATATATCGGCTCGTTTGCAGTAGCAATGGGCGGACTTGATTGTATCGTATTTACGGGCGGTATCGGCGAAAACGACAAGAAAATGCGTGAAAGAATTATGGAAAACCTTGAATTCTTGGGCGTTAACTTCGATAAAGAAAAGAACGAAAACGCACCTCGCGGTACGATAGTTGAACTCAACAACGGTGGAAAAGTTAAAGTTCTCGTTATTCCTACCAACGAAGAACTCGTTATTGCGCGCGAAACTTTAGCCCTTCTTTAATCAATTTCCGTTTTTTGTTTGACAAAGTTAAAAAGTTAGGATATAATATCCTGTAGTCAAAATTGGTGAACTATGATTATTGATTTATCTACAGCCAAAATAGGAGATTTGATTCCGGTAACCGGGGAGGAAGTTTTACCTAACGAACTTTTGGATAGACAAGGCAGTTTTGCGTGTCCTGCAAAAGTTCAAGCCGACGTAGTTTTGATTTCTGAAACGGAAGCGGCGGTAAACGGCACGGTTTCGTACAAAATCACCACTCTCTGCGATAAATGTGGGGAAGAGTGCGCGTATGAAAACACGGCAAAACTTCAAGCATCATTTTCTGAAAACCCTGAAGAAGACGGATATCCGTTTGGAGGTTTAGAGATAAATTTAGATAAAGCCATTTATGACAGCGTAATACTCGATATACCCACCAAGGTATTATGCAAGAGTGATTGCGCAGGTTTGTGCCCAACTTGTGGCAAGAACCTAAACACAGGCAAGTGTAAATGCAAAGAGAGCAACGACGAGGACAATAATCCTTTTGCAGCGCTCAGACAAATAGATTTTTCGGGAGGTGCAGAGTAATGGCAGTACCAAAGGGTAAAGTATCAAAGGCAAGAAGAAATTCCAGAGCCGCTAATTGGAAGATTGCGGCGCCTAACCTTTCTCAATGTCCTCAGTGTCATGAGTTAAAGCAGAATCACAGAGTTTGCGATAACTGCGGATACTACGACGGCAAAGAAGTGGTTGCTAAAAACACGGAAAATAAATAAGTGTTTATTCGGGTAAGTCGCAATGACTTACCCTATTTTTTTACGAGGTGAAAAATGAAGATTATAGTAGACGGTTTTGGTGGAGATAACGCGCCTGAGGCTATTGTTGAGGGAGTAATTTTAGCAATAGAAAAATACGACGACGTAAATATCGTATTAACGGGCGACGAAAACAAACTAAAAGAGTTGGTAAACGGTCGTGATAAAGGAAGAATTGAGTATATCCACACCACGGAAATTATAACCAACGACGACGTTCCTACCGAAGCCATAAAAACTAAAAAAGACAGTTCTCTCGTCAAAGCGTTAGATTATCTAAAATCAGCAGAAGACTGCGTAGGTTTCGTTTCCGCAGGCTCAACGGGCGCGGTTTTAACGGGCGCAACCGTTCGTGTTGGAAGAATTAGGGGAATAACCCGTCCCGCGTTATGCCCGATTTTGCCAACCGTTACGGGCGGACACGTTCTTTTAATTGACTGTGGCGCAAACGCTGACTGTAAAGCGCCTATGCTCGTACAATTTGCAGTTATGGGTACGGCGTATGCAAAAGCCGTGCTTGGCAAAGAAAACCCAAGAGTAGCCCTTTTGTCTAACGGTACGGAGGACAAAAAAGGTAACGAAATGACTCACGAAGCGTTCGGACTTTTGAAAGAGTGCGAAAGCATCAATTTCGTTGGAAATATGGAGGCTCGTGAAATTTTGAGCGGGGACTACGACGTAGTAGTTAGCGACGGTTTTTCGGGTAACGTTGCCTTAAAGTCTTGCGAAGGCACGGCAATTACCGTGTTAAAACTTTTAAAACAAGGCATAATGGAAGGCGGACTTCGCGCTAAACTTGGTTACTTGTTGTTAAAACCCGTCTTCAAAAAACTCAAAAAAGTGCTTGATTACGGAGAGAGTGGCGGAGCAGCCCTTTTAGGACTTATAAAACCCGTTATCAAATCACACGGAGCAAGCAAAGCCACGTCAATTTGCGCGTCCATTGGACAAGTTCGCGATATGCACAATGGCAGTATTATAGAAAAAATAAAAGCAGGTTTACCTGAAGCCTAATGGATATAGCCGAAATTGAAAAAATATTAGGATATACGTTTAAAGAAAAAGCCCTTTTAGTTATGGCGTTTACTCATTCAACCTACGCCAACGAAAAGGGCGTTTCGTCGTACGAAAGATTGGAATTTTTAGGCGACGCTCTCGTTGATTTTGTAACGGCGGAGAGATTTTATCACGATAATCCAAACTTTTCAGAAGGAAAACTCACGGCAATTAGGAAAAAAGCCGTTTGCCGTGACGCTTTATCCGAAGCAAAGGATATGGATAAATTAGTCGGATTTATTCGTTTATCCAAAAACCTTGCTATAAACCCTAAAATCAGAGCGGATTTATTTGAATCAATAGTTGCGGCTATTTATCTTGACGCGGGCTTTGAAAGAGCGCGCGAATTCGTTTTGTCCAAACTTGATATTAAGGTGGAAAGCCTTGATAAAAAGAGAGAAGACTACAAAAGTCAACTACTTGAACTCGCAGGCAAAATGAAATTTAAGGTGGAATTCAAAGAAATAGAAGAATTCGGACCGGAACACGCAAAAACTTACGTTTATTCAGTTGAAGTAAACGGAAAAGAATTTTCATTATCTCAAGGCACGAGCAAAAAGCGCGCGGAACAATCCGCCGCAAAAATTGCTATTCAACGCCTTTTAAACTCAAAAAAATACTAAATTCACTATCAATTTGTTTTTAATTTTTCCCTAATTATGTTATAATAACTATAACTATATTATTAGAGGTGTATTTTGAGCTTTAAAAAACTCGAAGTGTATGGTTTTAAGTCGTTTGCGGACAAATTATCCGTAGAATTTGACGACGGTATAACCGGAATAGTTGGACCTAACGGATGCGGTAAAAGTAACGTTGCTGATGCCGTGCGTTGGGTATTGGGTGAACAAAGCGTAAAGATTTTGCGTGGTAAATCTATGCAAGACGTTATTTTCAGCGGAACGGAAAAACGTAAATCTTTATCCTTTTGTGAAGTTTCCTTGATTTTTGATAATCACGATCGTACGTTTAATATCGACCGTGACGAAGTCGTTATATCAAGAAAACTTTATCGCTCGGGGGAAAGTGAATACAGTTTAAATAGAATGCCTGCCCGTCTATACGAGATTACTAACCTTATGCGCGACACGGGTATCGGTAAAGAAGGTTACTGTATAGTAGGTCAGGGTAGAATAGACGCCCTTCTTTCCGCAAAGCCGGATGACAGACGTGGAATATTTGAAGAAGCAGCAGGAATTTCTAAATTCAAAGCCGAAAAAGTTCAAGCAGAACGCACGTTAGAGCGTACCCGTGACAATATAGACAAAGTAAACGCAGTTATTTCCGAAATCGGCAAACAGTTAGGACCTCTTGCAGCGCAAGCGGCTGATGCGAAGAAGTTTTTAACTTTGTCCGAACAGTTGAAGTATAACGAAATCAACTCTTACTTGTATCAGTACGAAAACGCAAGCCAAAGCAAGCGCGCTTTAAACACCAAACTTAACGCAATTGCAGAAGAAATTGATTTAAGAGAACGCAAACTTAACGAAGCGTTAGAGTTATACAACACCCACATGTCCGATATGGCAAATTCCGATAAAGTTATCGAAGAATTGCACGCCGAGCAAAACCGTCTTATGGTTGATGCCGAGCGTATTGCCGGCTTAGGCCGAGTAATGAACGAAAGACTTTCTCACTACAAAGCCGAAAACGAAAGACTTAACGCTCAAATTGCCGAAAAAACGGAATTACTTAATAAAAATAGCGAGATTTTAGTTGAGTCCGCTAAAAAACTTGAAGAATTATCTTCCGCTCTTTTAGAGCAACGCGCATATCTTTTAGAAACCGAGAAAAAGTACGAAGAGTTATATAACGAAATATCCGAGTACGAAACGGAAATCTCAAGCGGTAACCAAAAAATCGTAACGTCTATGGACGAACTTAACGACATCAAGGCAAACCTTGGAAGATTGACCGCTGAACAAGACGCGTTGATAAATAGACGTGAAGAAAATCAACATAGAATTAAAACGTTATTACAAGACGCAAATAATATTCGCGAGAGCGCGAAAGCAATTTCTTCACAAATTTCAAGATTAGAAATTGAGAAGAAAGAGTGCTTGTCAAAACGTGATATAAGCATTTCAAGAAGCAACGAACTCGTGGAGAAAACCCACGAGATAAACGACGAAATTAGAGCGTTGAACGCAAGAGTTAGTTCACTTGACACCAAGTGCGCTATGCTCGAAGAAATGCGTAGAGAATACGAAGGATATCAAAGAAGCGTTAAGAGTTTGATGAAAGACGCGGAAGACAATCCCGAGATTCGCCGTCACGTTATAGGCGTAGTTGCTCAACTTATTACCGTACCCGAAAATTTTCAAACTGCAATCGACGTGGCTTTGGGTGGCTCTATCCAAGATATCGTGGTTGAAACGGAAGAAGATGCAAAGGCGCTTATCCACCACTTAAAACAAAGAAATTACGGTCGCGCGACCTTCCAACCTTTATCAAGCGTAAAGGGCGGTGTGTTGCGTAGCGAATACCGTGCGGCACTTAGCGAAAAGGGTATTTTAGGTTTAGCAAGCGAACTTATCACTTACGACCGCAAATACGACAGAGTAATGCAAAACCTTTTAGGAAGAACGGTTATTGCGCAAGATATGGACGTAGCGGTAAAAGTGGCTCGTAAGTTTGATTACGGATTTAGAATAGTTACCCTTGAAGGGGAGTCTTTGTCCACAAGCGGTTCTATATCGGGTGGTAGCAAAAAGCAAGCAACGACCAATCTTTTGTCCCGTGAAAACGAGATAAATTTACATAAAGAAAAGTTAGCCCAAGCAAAACGAGATTTATCCCTTGCTTACGACAAAGCGGAAGGCTTGAAAATGGAGTCGAAGTCGGAGGCCAAGCGGTCTTAGGAAGA
>JAZSRG010000022.1:0-2422 GCA_045538365.1 Clostridia bacterium | reverse complement strand
TTTTATGGTGTGTAACTATTCCGCTTTGGAAACCGTTTATGGCGCACGTATTGAATTTTAGTGACGTTGATAAACTTTTTGAACTCGTTATGGTGCTGTTAGTTTTTTATATGCTTTATGCTTTCCAAAACGTGTTCGATTCTACGTTTTATGGGCTTGGCAAGACCAATTATATGTTGTTTGAATCAGTTGTAACCAACTCAATCTACTACGGCGGAGCATTCATTCTATACCTTTGTGGTGCTTGGCAACCAACACTTATAGGCATAGCACTATTATTCGGCATAGGTAACGCCTTTGATAGCATGGTTTCTCTATCCGCCTACACTTTCTTGCTCAAAAAAAAGAAGATCAACATTTTAAAACTTGAATAACCCAAAACAATTTAAGTCGGTGGCTAAAAACACCGACTTTTTCTATATTTGAAGTTAAATATTTTATTTGAAATGTCGAATTTTAATATTGCAATATTGAATAGGAAATGGTATAATAATTTTAATTATTATACCAAGGGGTATTTTTATGGCAGTAAACTATAATAAATTATGGAAATTACTTATCGACAAAGGTATGACAAAGACCGATTTGCGTATTAAAACTGGAATGTCCACGTCCACACTCGCAAAGATGAGTAAAAACGAGAACGTATCTTTAGACGTTATTCTTAGCATTTGCAAAGTGCTTGAATGCAACATCGGCGACGTTGTCGATGCAACAGAAAAGGAAGATTAATTTTTTATATATGACTAAAACTGTCATATTTACTGTGCTAAAATCAAAACGATTTTAGCAAGAGAAAGTGAGTAAGGAGAATTGGATAAAATTACATTTGAATATTTACAAAAGCGATATTCGCTTATAATAAGCAATATTATCAATTTAAACATTAAATTTTATCGAATTAATCAACCAATACGTTGGCAATTTGGTTTTGATGAAAGAGTAGCAATATTTGCGTGGTGCAATAGAAAAACAAATATAGTTACAGTAAATATTGCTGCGGTGGATTTTTCTTTTCGACAAAGCGAGCCACTACATATTGAATATTTTTTGCTTCACGAAATAAGACATATTTATCAACATTTAGAGATTGAAGATTATAGGGAAAATCCTTCTAAATGTAATAACATAGAGCTTGCTAAGAGATGGGCAGAGGAAGAGTCTAATTATATTTCAGCAATCGATAAAAACGGTGATGAGAATAAAGGATATTTTAAGCAAGATATGGAGATGGATGCTTTTGCGTATGCTTATGCAGTAATGAAATATAAATACGGTGAAATTCCATATTTATATATTCCAAATGCTTATAAAAATAACGAGTTTTATGAAATAGTGGATGAGTGGATGGAGACTTTTAAAAAAGAAAAATTATAAAAAGGTAAATTTATGAATCGGTGTTTATATAACAGTAGTTTTGAGAAATTTATTACTACTGATGAAAATTCAATATTTGGTGCGTTGTGTGATAATTATCACGGTGACGCGCTTACGACTACGAGAGAAGCGTGGAAGGAAGAAATATCTATAATTAAGGGCGTTTTATCAAATTACGCGGATAATAATGGTCAAGTTATATTTGAATATGATATTCCGCGTCTTGGTAAGAGAATTGACGTGGTTTTGCTTCTCGAAGGCATAGTTTTTTGCGTTGAATTTAAGGTTGGGGAATCAAGGATTTTAGAGTCAGATATTGACCAAGTTTTAGACTATGCGTTAGACCTTAAAAATTTTCATAAATTCAGCGAGAACAATCTTATTGTTCCGATTTTGGTTGCAACAAATTATCGTAATTCTTCTACTGATATCAAAATGTCTGTTTATGACGATAGAGTAGTAAATCCGCTCGTTACAGGCGAATGTGGGATTTCAAATTTAATATCGAAAATTTTAGAAAAATATCCAAACGAACCTGAAGTAAATCCAGATTGGATTATCAGTCCTTATGCGCCAACTCCTACAATAATTGAGGCGGCAAAAACGCTTTATGAAAGCCATTCGGTAGAAGATATTACAAGACATGAGGCGGATAAAGTTTCTACTGATACAACAATTTCTTACATTATCGACGTGGTACAGAAGAGTAAGAAAAATAGTGAAAAAAGTATTTGTTTTGTAACAGGTGTTCCCGGCGCGGGGAAAACGCTTGTTGGTCTTGACGTTGCCGTAAGACAAACTTATCAAGGACAAGACAAGCCTATTGAGGACGAGGGTGCAGTTTATCTTTCGGGTAACGGACCGTTGGTTGCCGTATTGACGGAAGCGCTTGCAAAAGATAATTATCAAAAATGTCGCGATAGAAACAAAAGTAAAAAACTTTCAGATTCGCGTAGAGAAGTTGGCAAGTTTATTCAAATAATCCACCGTTATCGTGATAATATGCTTGCAAAAATCAAGAACCCTGTTGAAAACGGTGTTTTAG
>JAZSRG010000163.1:0-9308 GCA_045538365.1 Clostridia bacterium | reverse complement strand
TACTTTGATTTTGATTCCGACAGTATGACGTAATCACCCATCATTCCCCTTTTTTCTGCCGGATTCAATAAGCTCCCGTTCAAACTCTTCGGGATGTTTAAGATAATAATTCTGATGTTCTTCTTCTGCGGGATAAAAACTTTTAAACGGCTCGACGCTGATGTAAACATCCTTGCCGTATGTTTTTTCAAGTTCCGCAATCTTTTTTTCCGCAATTTCTTTTGATTGCCATATCCCTTATTTTGTTTGCGAGTTCTTGGGGGTTTGGGGCGTAGGTTTGCTCCAAATAACTTATAATATAGTCGTCCCCTAAACTATCCGTTACGCCGTCGCTAACGAGCACAATAGTGTCCCCGTCCATAAGGGTTTTTTCCACAACGGTGGGCGTTACTTCACGAATTACGCCCATAGGCAAAGCGGTGGACTCTATGACTTCGACCTTTTCGCCCCTTTTCAAAAACCCTGCGCACGCGCCCATTTTAATGAAATTACATTTGCCGTCGCGAACGTTACAAATGCACATATCCAAGGTGTTATAGGTGTCCCCTTCGGTGTAAGTTAACATTTTATTCACTAAATTTATGATAACGCTGTGCGAAAAACCCGCTCTATAAAAACTATCCACCAAATTGACCGCGCTACTGCTCGACCTTTGCGCGCTCTCCCCGCTTCCCATGCCGTCCGCTATAGCAAAGATAAAAACGTCCGCGCTCGGTCTTGTAACCAACCTACTATCTCCGCTTTGTTTCTCTCCGCTTTTGGTTTTAGTTGCTTCCCCAAAAACCATATCGAACTTTGGCGCAGGGGTTAAAAATAGGGTGTAAAAACCTTCAATTCTATTTTTTTCCACCTTTGCAGTCATTTTTTTGCGCATAACTTTGCTCGTCACTTTTTCCACCGCTCTTTTTCTTATATCCCCGTCTTTTACGACCAAAGTTACTATCTCTCCGCTCTCTTCAATGACGGCTTCCGTGCATAAAACGTTTTTGTATGCAAGTTCGTCTATTAAAACTCTTTCTCTCCCTATATCAAAACCGACTATCCGTCCCGTTTCTTTGGACATACTTGCAAGAAGTTCGCCAACCCCTAAAAGTTGTTCGGCAAACACGACTTTTCCGCTGTTTGCGACCGTTTTTTCTTTATGTAACTGAACGTGTTTTTCTTTGACTCTATTGACCAAGGGGATAAGTTCGTTTACCTTAACGCAACTACCCGAGATAAAGGCAGGAAGTTCTAAAAGGGTGGCTTTTCCGCGTTTTACAGCCGTTTCCACTATGGGTTTAATTAGACTGCCCGTATCCCCGTCTAATACCCTTGAGCAATAATCGTATTTCGAGCAATTTTCACAAAACTCACGGCTGACCGCGCTAACCATTTTTTCTATTTTTTCTTCGTCGCTCACAACGTACGCCGTATCCATCACAAGCCCCGACAGTTCCCAAAAAATTTTGGCGCACGCTCCTAACTTTTCCGCAGTTTTTCGCCTGTTTCTATTGATAACGTGCCTATCCCCGTGGGGTTCACGAAAGGCGGAAAGATAGGCGGAGAGTTGGTTTTTGACTTTTTTAGGCAAAGCGCAAAATAAAGTCGCGCCAACAAGCGTCACTATAATATCGGGCAAGGCAAAATTCGTTTTGTCCCCAAAGTAAAGCCCTAAACCTATGCAAGACGCTGAATACAAAAGGGCGGAAAGATAAGGTGACGTCGTTCTAAAACCTAACACCCCAAGACTGCCGAAAACTATGGGGGCAAGGGCGGAAAAATCTCCGCCAAAGGCTGCGCCAAGTCCAAAAACTGTGGCGCTCACAAGCCCGACCGAGCCAAGAGAATAGGTCATAGTTATGACTATAAAGGCGCAAACGGCGTAATAGGGTTTTATACCAAAAGCCTGAACGGAAAAGAGTCCAAGACAGACCGCCACTCCCACCACCGTGCTACAAATCATTTCGTCCACCGTGAGTTTGGTTTTTAGTCCGCGAACGAGCACGGCGTACAAGCAAACCGTGGCGCAAAGGGTAAATATTTGGGTTAAAAGCACACCGACCACCACGTGAAAGAGAGTTTCTCCCATAAAAAGGGCGGATAAGGTGGCGGGAAGTTGAGAGAAAAAAGCGCACAAATTGACCGTTAATAAACTTACTTGCCTATTTAGTTTATAGTGAACGAAATAAACGACAGACAAGACGGCAACGGGCACGAAAGACAAAACTAAAGACTCTAAACTCGTATCAATAATAAAATTTGACAGAACGTACAATGGGGATACGACCAAAAAATTTTTCTTCGAATACACGAGCGCGGTAAAAAATCCTAACGCAAAAGGTGCGCAACCCATTATTTTGGCTGAACTTAATAACAAAAATAGAGCAAATATGCCAACGCCGAAAGTTAAGGTAAAAAAGTTTTCTCTTTTCATTTCTTTCTCCTTTTGCATATTATTGCATAAAAAAAACTGCGTTATTTGGTTTTTTAACGCAGTTTTTGCTCTTTTCTGTTTATTCTTCAAGTTGACGGTAGCACACTACCAAGTTTTCTCCCCTATCTAAAACGCTCTCTATCGGTACTCTCAACGCTTTGGCTATATCCCAATCGTTTTCCCCGTCCCGCCTTTTGTATATAACGATAGGTTTGCGCTCGAAACTTGCGCACTCTTCCACCGCAATATCCGATACGTAAGAAAATTTTTCTCTCACGCATTGATAAGCGTACACTTTAAGTACGTACATAACTTCCACGTCCCCACCGCGCTTTATAGCCGTAGTCGTGTCGCAAATAGCAGTCCTTAGATAGGTTTCGCCGTTTTCTTCGCTACCTTGCGCCTCGTAATCCACGGCAAACGGTAACTCGACGTCCACGCTCTTTATAATATCGTCTTCGTCAACGTACACGAGCAAAGCGGACAGCGCGCCAAGTAAACTAATTTTGTCTTTATCTGCTTTTATTTCGCTAACGAAAGGACTTGCGTTGCATAGCGCGAGAATTTTAACCGCTCGGTCTTCTTCTAAACTAACCGTGCCGGACAAGCGTTCTTCCCAATTCCAGTCCCCCGTCTTTTTATAACTTTCGCAATCTCGTTTGTCTAAACGGATATCGTTATCTATATCGTACGCATCTACTAAAATTTCTTTTTCTCTCACTTCAAACACGGGAACGCGCACGGATACCGTCATATCCACACGAATCACGGTGTTGTCTTCGTCGCCGGAGAGTATAATTTTGCTGTCTTTTACGTATCCGTATAGATAAATATCGTCGTCGGGTGTCGCGCCGAGAGTTTCTATCTCTTCACAAAACGGTAGGCTCAAAGTCAAACTTTTTACTCCGTCTTGCGTTTTATACACGAGATTTGCCACCGCCGTACCCGATATAAGCAAGCCGTCACGGGTGGGTTTGCCGTCCTTTAAAATCAAGTCGGTGTCAAGCAAAATAATTTTCTCGACACTCCCTTCAGTGTCATACTCTTCGTAGATATCAAAAGCGCCTTCCGCAACTTCTTTGAGTTCGCACTCGGAAACAACTTCTCTCTTTGCGCACACACCCGCGCAATCTACGTGCGCTATTTCCTTTTTATTCGCGCCGATAAGTTCGATTTCTACTATTGCTTTGAGTTTAACGGCGTTTTCCGTGACGTTTATCTTTTCCACGCCCAAAACCTTGCCAAAAGCAAAAAGTTTGTGTACAGCGCCCGAATCCGTGCTAATGCTCGTCTTAAAATCGCTATAATAATCCATAGCGGAAAGTCCGTTTTCGCTCGACACGTACAAAACTTTAAAATTTACTCGCCCCGTTACGGTCGCGTCAGTCTCAAAACTCTCGGCGGTAAGAGCCACGGCGTCCGCGCTCACCCCCAAAACGGATAAAATACCGTCGTCTGAAATTAGTTCACAATCAACTTCTATTTGCGCCCGTCCACGCAAAGCAACGTTGTCCACATTAAGTATGCCCGTCGTTCTTTCCATAATCTCCTCCATAACAGTTTAGTTTATTCTATTCGGGGAAGAAAATAATTATTACTCGGGGATAGGAAAAATTCTAACGTTTTTGGTTAAAAGGTCGCTATATGGAAAGGTTTTTATCTCGTTTTCCGCGCGAACTGTAAAAACTGCAGGGAAAACGTCTTCTATCGTGCCGTCTAAAAAAACAAATTTATTTCTACCTTTATTTATCTTAAATCGAACTTTAATTCCTTTCAGTTTTTCCGCGCGCAACTTTGCTTCGTCTAATCTATATACTATTTCTCGCATAGCATAATTTTTGCCTTTCGGCGATATTTTTATACTTTTAAAAAAGGTTAGATTTTTACAATCTAACCTTTTCGTTTTATTTTCTAACTATTTTCTTTTTTCGTTTGTTTTTCGCCATTATAACGATAAATATTAGCACTACCCATATAATGACTACGCCAACGAACACGATAAGCAAAGTGCCCATATTATCTCCCGACGACTTTACTCTCTCCCACATAGTAACCATTTCTTCGTTACTCTTGCCGAAGTCTTTCATAACGCCGAAAGATTCCGAGTTTATATCGGGATATCTAATCTCGCTTGAGAAAAACTCTTCGCTGTCGTACTCGTTTTCTACGAGCATATCGATAACGGCTTGATTGTTTTCTAAATGCTCTTTGTCAACGGCGGACGTGTAACCGATATAAATTGCATTTTTAATAGCAACTTCGGGCATACAAAGATAATTGATAAATTCCATTGCGGCTTCTTTATTCTTTGCGTTCTTTGACATTACCCAACCGTCAAACCAAACGTTTGCGCCAATTTCCGGGGTATAATAGTCTAATTCTATATCGTTTACGGGAGCAAGATCTTCTATTGCGTAAATTGCGTCTCCGCTCCAAGCAAGGTTAACGTACCCAACGCCACGAGCAAGGTCGGACTTACCGAAGTCAACTTCGTAGCCTTTTAAAACTTTCTTTTGCTCAGTTAAAACTTGTTCGGCAACAATCCTTAATTTTTCGTCCGTGCAATTTATAAGTTCGCCGATAGATAAATTCTTATATTCACTCGGTAAAACGCCTTTTTCTTTGGCATACAAAGCGGCTGCGGCGTAGGCGTCACGGATAGAATCTTTCATATAGATTTGACCGTTTAAACTTTCTTTGCCGATAGAATTCCACAAAAGTCCCCAGCCTGCTTCTTCAATTTCTTCCTGCGTTACGCAAGCGGTGTTATACAAAATGCCGAGCGTTCCCCACATATAGGGCACGAAATAGTCGTTTATGTCCTTTTTCTCTCCGCCGACGTTTAGTTTACCAAAAGTTTTTTCTACTTTTTCGTAAATTAGTTGGTTTACGTTGTTAAGATACGGATATTTGGATAAGTCCTTGTCGAGTTTTTCTATCATATCTTCTTGCAAAAGTTTTTGGATAGCGTACTCTGACGGACACATTATATCAATATTTGCGTCCCCGTTCATAACTTTGGTGAGCATGGTTTCATTGGTGTCAAACTTGGAATAAATAATTTCTATTTCCTTGCCCGTTTTATTAAAGTAATACTCTTTAAAGTCGTCTAAAACGGATTCGTCAATGTATTCTTCCCAGTTATATACGACGAGTCTATTAGTTTCTTCCCCACAGCCTATAAGGGGCAAAGTCAAACTAAATAACACGCATATAACGAGAACGGCGCATAAAATTTTCTTCAACTTTTTCATATAATTTTTTTCTCCTCGACTTTGGTGCTCTTTTTAAGATTCACTATAAGTAAAACAGTTAACACCACCACAAATATTATAGAAAAAACCGCAAACCAGAAAGGTTCTAACCCTTGTACTCTGGCATCTGAATAAATTAAGGTGCTGAGCGTTTCTATTCCCGTGGACGCGCCTTTATTTATTTGCGTTATGATAAAGTCGTCAAGTGACAAAGTAAACGCCATCACAAACCCAGAAACTATTGCAGGGGCAAGATATGGGAGTAAAACCTTTCTCATGGCTTTTATAGGGGACGCGCCAAGGTCTTGCGCCGCTTCGTAGATATTTGAGTCCATTTGAGCAAGACGAGGCATAACGGACAAAACGACGTAAGGGGTACAAAAAGCCACGTGCGCGATAATTAGTCTAACGTAACCCTCTGGAAAAGCGAACGTTACGAAAAACACCATAAAGGACACCGCCATAACTACTTCACTGTTAATTACGGGAAGTTGGTTAATGCCTTCTGAAAGTTTTTTCACTCTTTTGGGCAAATAATGCATACCAATACTTGCAACCGTGCCCAAAATCGTGGATATAACGGAAGAAATTACCGCAATATACACCGTATTTTTAAGCGCGTCTAAAAGCGCGGGCGTTTTTTCACTATTAAAAATTTGCGCGTACGACTCGAAAGAAAAGCCGTTTGCAAAGGAAAAGTCCGACGTATTGAAGAAGGAAAACACGATAATCAATAAAATCGGCGCGTAGAGTAAGCACAAGATAATATAAAGATATGCGCTTGATAAAAATCTTTTAATCATACGTTTTTCTTTACCTCCTTGGGGCTTCTATCCGTTCTGCTCATAAGGATATTGGATATAATAACGAAAATTATCATTACCAAACTCATAACGCTACCAACGCCGTACATATCGTACATAAATTTCATATTGATAGAGTCGCCGAACAAGGTTATCATTCTATCCGACAACAGTTCGCTTATAGCAAAGGTGGAAATGGTGGGTATAAAAACCATAGTTATACCGCTGATAATTCCGGGAACGGACAAGGGCAAAGTGGTGTTTATAAACACTTCTTTTTCGTTTGCGCCAAGGTCGCGCGCGGCTTCGGCATACGACTTATCAATACCTGACAAACTCGTGTGCAAAGGCATAATCATAAAGGGTAAATAGTTATACACCATACCGATTATAACGGTAATCATACCTAAAGGCATATTGAGCGCTTGGAAAATTTCTTTGGTGGCTAATGTTCTAAGCAAAAAGTTTACCCACATAGGAAGAATAAACAAAAGCACCATAAATTTTCCTGCGTTTTTCTTTGCGAGAATATACGCGACAGGATAACCTATAAATAAACAAAGCGAAGTCGTGATAAATCCTACCAACAAACTTATGCCCAAAGTTTTTAAACTCGCGCCGTCGTTAAAGAAGTTGATAAAGTTTTGAAAACTCAACTGTCCGTTAGATAAAAAGGCGTTAACGAGTATTAAAACAAGGGGTAAAACTACGAAAAGTAGCATAAATAGAAGATAAGGATAAGAAAACGCCCTTTTGGTTAAGCGAAATTTACTCATCTTCTTTTTCCTCTCTTTGGGTTATTTTAATCTTTTCGGGAGCAACGGAAATACCAACTCTATCTCCTTTAAGCCAGTCGTCCGTGGTATCTACGAAGAAGTCGTAGTGGTCGTCCGTTCTTATAATGCATTGATAATAGTTACCTTTGTAAATAGAGTTTATAACTTCAGCGCCTATAATTCCGTCTTCTTCGTCGTCGCAAACTTCAACGTCGCGGAAACCGATTTCAACAGTAACGGGGGTATCGGACGGAAGATTACATTTACAGGGGAATTTACCACCGCAAATCTCAACCACGTCTTCGTCCCACATATAAGTGTCGATTTTATTAACTATTCTGGGCTTTCTCATAACGTGGAAGTCGAAAGGTTTAACGAAACAACTTACTTCTTCCCCAACAACGCACTCTACGTTGTCGTGAACTAAAAACTCAAAACCATTAACGATAACGGTGGTTTCAAAGTGGTCGCCCTTGAATACGCAAGTTTCAACTTTTCCCGAAAAAGTCTTTTTGTCGGAGTCTGCTGACACGATTTCAATGTCTTCGGGACGAATTATAATATCTACGGGCTCGTTTTTCTTAAAGCCTTTATCTACGCACTCAAAGTCTTGACCGGCAAGCGCGACTACGCAGTCTTCTTTCATAATACCCGAGAAGATATTTGACTCCCCTATAAAGTCTGCAACGAAAACGTTTGCAGGCTCGTCGTAAACTTTTTGGGGCGTGCCGATTTGTTGAATCTCTCCCGCGCGCATTACGACTATGGTGTCGGACATTGTGAGCGCTTCTTCTTGGTCGTGGGTAACGTAAACGAAAGTTATGCCGAGTTTTTTATGCATATTCATAAGTTCTATTTGCATATCTTTACGCATTTTAAGGTCGAGCGCGCCCAAAGGCTCGTCAAGCAATAGAACTTCGGGTTCGTTGACGATTGCGCGAGCAATAGCAACACGTTGTTGCTGTCCACCGGACAAAGAAGATACGTTTCTGTGTCCGTAGTCTTCAAGGTCAACGAGTTTTAAAACGTTTCTTACCTTTTCGTCAATTTCAGATTTGGTAAGTTTACGCAAAATTTCTTGCTTATTGCCGTTTTTGTCAATTTTTTCGTCCGTGATATACTTAAGTTTAAGCCCGAAAGCAATGTTGTTATATACGTTTAAGTGCGGAAACAACGCGTACTTTTGAAAAACGGTATTAACGGGGCGTTTGTGTGGCGGAATACAAGTAACGTCTTCGCCGTTTATGATAATTTGTCCTTCGCTCGGCGTTTCAAAACCTGCAATCATACGAAGTGTCGTGGTCTTTCCACACCCGGACGGTCCAAGCAAGGTAACGAATTCCCCTTTCTTGATTGCAAAATTTACGTTTGCTACCGTTACGTCGTCGTAAATTTTCTTAACACCTTTGAGTTCTATGATACTATCCTTTTGTTTTTCTCTCTTTGCCATTTTTATCTCCTAAAAGTTCGGGGGACTTGCCACCCATACAACTTTTGCTCTCGTATTTCCTTTGTTTTCTATGTAATGCGGTTTGTTGCTTACTATATAAAAAGTGTCGCCCTTTTTACACTTGTGAATTCCTTTCCCAAGGTGCAAAACTACGCTACCTTCCAAAACAAGCCCAAATTCTTCCCCTTCGTGGGGCATATCCATAGTGGTCGCCCCTTTGGGCTCTATGGTCACGATAATAGGCTCCATTTCGTTCTTTTGACTGTTTGGCACAAGCCAAGTTATGGTGTGCTCTTCATCTTGCTTTTCAAAATAATCGTTTTGCGTAAAGACGACTTTGTCTTCTTGTTCTTCCGCGAAAAACTCGGCAAGCGTCGTACCTAACGCGTCAAGAATATCCGAAAGCGTGGTAATGGACGGTGACGTTACTTCGTTTTCAAGTTGGGATATATATCCCTTCGTCAACTCGCATCTATCCCCCAACTCTTCTTGTGTTAGAGCACATCGCTGTCGCAGTAGTTTAAGTTTTGCGCCAATGTTCATTTTCTCTCTCCTTTTTGGACTTTTTTTGCAAAAAGTTTAGTAGGACTAAACAAACAGTTTATAAAT
>JAZSRG010000094.1:0-3073 GCA_045538365.1 Clostridia bacterium | reverse complement strand
TATTCTTTGTGGCGTGCTTATAACTCTTTCCGTAAAGTCGTCGGAAAAAGCAAAAGAAAAACATTTGAGCGCAACGCTCGCCGTAATTTTCCCCATTGTAGTGTTCGCGTTTTGTGGGTTTGACCACTCGGTGGCAAATATGCTTTACTTCTTCCACCTTGGCGAATTTTCTTTGCAAATCGTAGGCTACGTAATTATAACTATGATAGGAAACGTGTTAGGTGGGGTAGCGTTACCGCTCGTTTTAAAACTTAAAAAGAAATAATTAAAAATTAAAAGGACTTACAACAGTAAGTCCTTTTTTATTGCTAATTTCTTTTAGTTCCGCATGACGGACAAAAAATTTCGTCCCCTACAAATTCTCGTCCACAATTTTTACAAGCGTTTTTTATGGTTTGTGATGCGCCGCAGTTGGGGCAAAATGCCGAGCCACGTTCAATTTCTTTTCCGCAAGCAATACAAAAAGCATTTTGTGGAAGATTTTTGGTCGTTTCGTGATAACTTTCAAATTGCTCGGGCGCAATATTTAAGTTGTACGCGCTAATACCTAAAATATTTACGGCATAGTTAAGTAAATCTCTTGCGTGCGCTTCGCATCTTGCTCCCATTAATTGTATTATAACGTAATGGAAATTTACAGCCGTTCCCGTTTTGTATGGCATAAGGTAAACTTGCATATATCCGCCGTTCATATTGTACTTAAAAGAAGCGTTAAGTCCAAATTGCAAGAAAGTAACACCTTCTTTTTTGCAGTCTTTCCCAAACTTTTCATAAGCCGCTCTCTCAAAAGCGTTGAAAACGGTTTGGATATCTTGTTCAAAATAGTAACAAAAATCTCTCGTCATAATTTTCTCCTTTTTTATTAAATACCAATCGGTTTTTTAACGTGGATAATTTCTTTGTATTCGGGGATTTTATCTAACTCAAGCGCTTTTGATAAGTGGGTGAGTACTTGTTTTGTAAACTTTTCCGTGCCGATAGGGGTGTAATAGTGTACGGGGTCGGAGTGCGCTTCGTCGGGTAAATCTTTTGATGCTGAGCACAAGTCGTTTATCTCGAAACCGTATTTTTTTACGACTTCCACCGCAACGCTATTGTATTTTTCGATTTCTTCGTTGTATCTCTTGAAATTTTTATCCATTTTTTCGCTTTGTACCAAAGTACAAGTTGCAAATATAACTTTAGTATTAGGTAAAAGTTTTTTGATACGCGTACAAATTCTATCAATATAGTAAGCGTAAACGTCGATAGGGGTAAGAGGCTCTTCTTCAAAAAGTCGAAGACAGTCCCAAAGCCCCGTATTCCAATGAAGAATATCCACACGTCCGTCGGGCACTAACCCGATATATTCGTGCAAATATCTCAACACGTAAGACGCAAAACGACAGTTGTCTTCAGGAAAATAAACGTTAGCAATGCCTTCTAAAGATAGTTTTACCGACTTATCGTACCCAATACGAATAGAGTCGCCAACAAGTAAAATGTTTTTCATACAAAAGTCCTTTATCTTTTTTATAATTATATCACAACCCACCACAAAATCAAACTAAAAACAAACAAAAAAGACCAACTCGTAAGAATTGGTCTTTTACGTTGGCGGGCAAGTGGTGATTGCATTCTAAATTTTTCAGGTACTTGTTTTTCTCATTTTAGGTATTATTTTACAGTTTTTTCAAAAATACTATCTGGCACAGTTATCTTAGCTGAAACGAGTTTTACATCGTTTAAAAAGAACATTTTCGTTTTTTCAAAGTTCAATACATATTTTTTCATTTTATTAAAAGAACTTCTATTTACAAAAAACAATTCTTCTTGAGATTCATTAAGAAAAATAAAATAATTAACTCGCTTGGCTTTTTGTAAAACATCAATTCCAAAGGAGAAATCAAAGGGATAACAAATTTTATCCATTTTTATATTCTTAAATGCGCCAAAAATTGTGGTATCTTCAATTATAAATATATACTTTATAATCGTTTTATCATTAATAATTTTTTTGGAAATTAGATTATTTCTATAATCTTCTATTTTTAAATAGTGATTATCAAAAGCACTTATAAAATTGCTTTTCCATGAATTCTTATCTTGCTTATAATGAATGCCCTTTGATATTGCTCCATAATTAGAAATTTCGGTTTCACTTGGAGGATTATTTGTCATTTTGTCTTCAAATTCATGTTTTATTTTAACTCTTGTTTGATGTTCCGCTCTTTTAAACATACTGCCTTTTTTCGCTTTGTTAATTGAAGCATCAAACTCAAAATGTTCACAAATATAACATATATCGCTTTCAATATAATAGAAATCTGGACGTTCGCAACAAATAGCATTATTTAATATTTTTAATAATTTTTTTGCTATTATTTTACTATAATAACCATAATAATTATTTGGTTTTAGATATTTATGTTTAATCTTTTCTAATTCGTTTTTCATTTTTTACTTTTTGCGACCTGAACAATACGGACAACCTCTGCCCCTACTTCTATCGGCTATTCTTGCTTGCCATTCATGTCCTTTTTCACATTTCCACCAAACTTTCTTTCCACTGTTTGCTTTAAAATCCTCTGGTATTAAACAACCATTTTTTTCATAATCCCATTCACTTGCTAATTGTGGATTAACAGTTGCTAAATCGCTTTCTCCTTTTGTGGCATATCTTCCCGAACAATAGGGACAATCATTCCCATTACTTCTAGATTTTATTATTGCCTGCCACTCGTGCCCTTTACTACACTTCCACCAAACTTTTTTACCACTATTTATCTTAAACGCTTCTGGTTTTAAATTTCCATTTCTTTCATAATTCCATTCTTTTGCCAAAGTTGGATTAATAGTTAATAAATCGTTTTTACCCTTGATAGCACATCTGCCCGAACAATAAGGGCATCCCTTATCACTATTTCTACTTGCTATTGTTGCTTGCCATTCGTGTCCTTTTTCGCATTTCCACCAAACTTTTTTCATACTGTTCGCTAATACATGCTCTGGTTTTAAATTTCCATTTCTTTCATAATTCCATTCTTTTGCCAAAGTTGGATTAGTAATAAAAAGTGAATTTGCTTTTTCAATA
>JAZSRG010000054.1:0-1502 GCA_045538365.1 Clostridia bacterium | reverse complement strand
GAATTTACTTTAGAAAAGACTCGTAATATAGGTATTATGGCTCACATCGACGCAGGTAAAACTACGACGAGTGAACGTATTTTGTTCTATACGGGTCGTGTTCACAAGATAGGTGAAACTCACGAAGGTGCTGCAACCATGGACTGGATGGAGCAAGAGCAAGAACGTGGTATTACTATCACGTCCGCTGCAACGTCCACCCAATGGAGAGAACACCGTATCAACCTTATCGATACTCCGGGACACGTTGACTTCACCGTTGAAGTTGAACGTAGTTTGCGTATTCTTGACGGCGTTATCGCTTTGTTCTGTGCTAAGGGCGGTGTAGAACCTCAATCTGAAACCGTTTGGCACCAAGCAACCAAATATCACGTACCTCGTATGGCTTTCGTTAACAAGATGGACAGACCTGGTGCTGACTTTGAAGGCGCTGTTCAAATGATGCGTGAAAGACTTAAAACCAACGCTATCGCCATCGAACTTCCTATCGGTAAAGAAGACTACTTCAAGGGTGTTATCGACTTAGTTGAAAACCACGCAGTAGTTTACTACGATGAAGAAGGAAAAGATATGCGTATCGAAGAAATTCCCGCAGACTTAAAGGACGCAGCAGAAGTTGCTCGTGAAGAACTTTTGCTTGCGTTATCCGAGTGCGACGACGAATTCGGTATGAAATATTTGGAAGGCGAAGAAATCACCGTTGAAGAAATTAAACGCGTTATTCGTTCTGCAACTATCGATATGAAATTGACCCCCGTACTTTGTGGCTCTGCTTACAAAAACAAGGGTGTTCAAGCATTACTCGACGCTGTAGTTGATTATCTTCCCTCTCCTTTGGACGTTCCCCAAGTTACGGGAACTAAACCCAGAAGTGAAGAAACCGTTGAAAGACAATCAAGCGACACCGAGCCTCTTGCAGGTCTTGCGTTCAAAATCGTTGCTGACCCCTATGGAAAACTCGCGTTTTTCAGAGTATACAGCGGTGTTTTGAAATCTGGTTCTTACGTTTACAACTCAACCAAAGACAAAAAGGAAAGAATCGGACGTATCGTTAGAATGCACGCAAATAGCCGTACGGACGTTGAAGAAGCATACGCTGGCGATATCGTTGCTATCGTAGGTTTGAAAGATACGACCACCGGTGACACTTTGTGTGATCCCGATCATCCTATCATTTTGGAAAGTATGGAATTCCCTGATCCCGTTATTAAGGTATCCATCGAGCCCAAGACCAAGAACAGCCAAGAAAAAATGGCTATTGCTCTCGTTAAACTCGCTGAAGAAGATCCTACTTTCAAAACTTACACCGACCAAGAAACCGGACAAACCATTATTGCCGGTATGGGCGAATTGCACTTGGATATTATCGTTGACAGACTTTTGAGAGAATTCAAGGTAGAAGCAAACGTTGGTAAACCTATGGTTGCTTACCGTGAAACTATCCGTAAGACCGTTAACTGCGAAGGTAAGTACGTTCGTCAATCAGGTGGTAAAGGTCAATA
>JAZSRG010000182.1:0-1512 GCA_045538365.1 Clostridia bacterium | reverse complement strand
GTTGATGCGCTTATCGATAACGGCAGAAGGGGTAAAGCAGTTGCCGGTCCCGGTAACCGTGACCTTACATCTTTGTCCGCTATGCTCCGCGGTAAACAAGGTCGTTTTAGACAAAACCTTTTGGGTAAACGTGTTGACTATTCCGGTCGTTCAGTTATCGTAGTTGGTCCTGAACTTAAACTTTATCAATGCGGTTTGCCTAAAGAAATGGCGTTAGAACTCTTCAAACCTTTCGTAATGAAGAGATTGGTTGAAGACGGATACGCTCACAACATAAAGAGCGCAAAACACATAGTTGAGCGCGCTAAACCCGAAGTTTGGGATATCTTGGAAGACGTTATCAAAGATCACCCCGTACTCTTAAACCGTGCGCCTACGCTTCACAGACTTGGTATTCAAGCATTTGAACCCGTGCTCGTTGAAGGTAGAGCAATCAAACTTCATCCGCTCGCATGTACGGCGTTCAACGCCGACTTCGACGGTGACCAAATGGCAGTACACGTTCCTTTGTCAATCGAGGCTCAAACGGAAGCAAGATTCTTAATGTTGTCCACTAACAACATTTTGAAACTTTCCGACGGACGCCCCGTTGTAAGCCCGACGCAGGACATGGTATTAGGTTCGTTCTATTTGACCAAATACAGAGAAGGCGCAAAGGGCGAAGGCAGAGCGTTTATGTCTCCGGATGAAGCAATTATGGCTTATCAAGCAAAGACCGTTGACCTTCAAGCCAAAGTTCAAATCAGAATGTTCGGCGAATTTAACGGCAAGCCTATAAGTAGAAGAATTGAAACTTCAGTCGGCAGACTTATCTTCAACCAATCTATTCCTCAAGACCTTGGTTTTGTTGATAGAACGAAAGAAGAATCTTGTTTGGATCTCGAGATGAACTGCGTAGTTGGTAAATCTCAATTATCCAAAATCGTTGACGCTTGCTTTAAGTACAAAGGCTCGACTGAAACGGCTAACGTACTTGATAAAATCAAAGCAACAGGATACAAATATTCAACCTTGGGCGCGCTTACTGCAAGCGTATTCGATATGCACATTTTGCCGAGTAAGAAAGCCCTTGTTGAAGAAGCAGAAGCAAAAGTACACAATATCGAAAAGAAATACGACAAAGGTTTCTTAACGGACGAAGAACGTTATACTCAAGTAGTTAACGTTTGGAGAGCGGTATTCAAACAAATGGAAGACGAAATTAAAAACGCCCTTCCTGAACACAACCCAATCCGTATGATGGCTGACTCTGGCGCTCGTGGTAGCACAAAGCAGATACTTCAGTTAATCGGTATGCGTGGTTTGATGTCCGATCCTACTGGTAAAACTATCGAACTTCCCGTTAAATCAAACTTCCGTGAAGGCTTGAGCGTGCTCGAATACTTCATCTCATCCCACGGTGGTCGTAAAGGTCTTGCCGATACCGCACTTCGTACGGCTGACTCCGGTTACCTTACCCGTCGTCTTGTTGACGTATCTCACAACGTTATCGTTCGTGATACCGACTGTGGC
>JAZSRG010000006.1:0-11636 GCA_045538365.1 Clostridia bacterium | reverse complement strand
TCAACGATAGCAACTACGGGGATACCGAGAAGTTTTGCTTCACGAATAGCGATTTCTTCTTTCTTTAAGTCAACAACAAACATAGCACCGGGAAGATTGCGCATGTTTTTGATACCACCGAGGTTTTTCTCGAGTTGGTCGCGTTCAGCCTTTAATTGAATAACTTCTTTCTTGGGAAGCAAATCAAAATCGCCTACTTCTTCCATTTGGTTAATTTTGTTGAGTCTTTCAATTCTGGTACGAATAGTTCTGAAGTTAGTCAACGTACCACCGAGCCAACGTTGGTTCATGTAGTACATATCACAACGTTCTGCTTCGATTTGAACTGCTTCTTGAGCCTGTTTCTTAGTTCCAACGAACAATACAGACTTTCCTTCAGCGGCGATTGAACGAACGAAATCGTATGCTTTTTCAATCATACCAACTGAGAGCTCGAGGTCGATAATGTGAATATCGTTACGAGCAGCGTAGATGTACTTAGACATCTTGGGGTTCCATCTTTTGGTCTGGTGACCGAAGTGCACTCCTGCTTCGAGGAGTTGTTTCATAGAAATAACTGACATATCATGTCCTCCTGTTTTTTTACCTCCCAACGGATAAACAAATGCAACCTAAAAGGCAACAGCTTTGCAAAACCGTCAGTGCGGATTTGGATAAATTATATCACAAAAAAAATAGACACGCAAGCAAAATTCACTGCTTTTACGGTCTATTTTAATAAGTTTATAGTAATTATAATAAATTCTTAGTCAAATTAACTGTATAACTTTTCCAAAAAATCTATATTTAGATATTTTTCGAGGAAAGTGTTTTGAGTAAAATAGTAATGTTGACTTGCTTCGTACCCTATTCTGCAGTCTTTGCTCGTAGCGTTATGCAAGCGTTTTACCAACTCTTTTTCCTCTTCAACCAATGACAATAGTTCTTCTTTTCCCGCCGTATTTTTGATAGAATTGAACTTGGTTTGCAAAAGCGAACTCTTCATATTTGCGTAAAATACTTCGGCAAAGTTTTTAAATTCGTTAAACTGCTCGTTTCCGCTTAAATCACTCAAACAGTCAAGTCCCTTTTCTAAATATTCAACTAAAATCGTCAATTCACTATGAAACTCTTTCAAATCTCTATCCCCAAACCACGAAATCATATCGTCGTATGGGTAAGTAACCATAGTAGCCTTTAATTGAGTATTTTCGCAATGCCAAAAGTTTGCAGCGCCCAAGGCTTGCGGACCAAAATAAACGGTGTCAATATGATAAGGAAAATGCCTAAATCCTTCAGAAAACAACGCGCTCGCCTCTTTTACAGCGCTTGCGTTATCCAAAAATCTTTCTTTCAGCCAAGCATCGTAGTCATAGTTTTCACTGAAAACTTCGTTTAATAAATCTATTGAAAGCGTAGGATATCCACCTAACGTCCAAGACGCCATTAGACCTTCTACGCCTATATTTTTCAAATTGTTTGCGTGCTCCAAAACTAAATCAAATACGGGAATATACGGTAAAATCGGGAATTCCCAAGTATTATTTATTTGAACTTTTGCCATAATTTTATGTCCTAATTCTTTAGCAAACTTCAAATAATTTTTAGTTTCTTCACAAGGACCTGCTCTTGATATAGAATATTCCGTAATATTCTCGTTTTTGCCGTTTTGTAGAATAGTTCCTATCTCACTAACGCATAAAACGTCGATTTTTTTGTCAAGATTAGAAATTCCTTCATATACTTCTTCTTCCGTCCAACCAAACATTTTCGACCAACCCCAAAGGTTTGCAATCAATCTAACCTTTGTTTTCGAGTCGCTTATTGCGCGTTGAATTATATTATTAACTTCGGGTACGACGTAAGATTTTTTCATTTTGCCACAAATCGGGCAATCGTTACCAAGACGAGCAAAACAGTTGGTTACGTTCTCTGACATTGTTATAGTTATAAAACCGCCAAGATTAGGTACTTCTTTCACTAAATCTTTAACCGCGTTATATAAGTACGACTTAACTTCTTCCCTTTCCGTACAAAGACTCCATACGCCTTCAAACTCACGGCCTTTAAGTTTTTCGGTCGTTTCATTTAATTTGTCTGAAGATAACCCTCTCGGCTCGTTTAGGTACAAATAAATTTTAATTCCGTATTTTGCGCATTTATCTATAAGTTTATTAAGATTTTTTCGTCTTATCTCATAGCCTGCGCTCTCTCCTTCAATAAACGGATAATAGGACAATTTAGATAAAAGTCCCTGCATCCAAACACCGTTCACGCCTACGCTTTGAAGTTTTTCAAGTAAAACGTCAGGTATTATTTCTGCGCCTTCAAGAAGGGCGTCGCCGTAAAGCGTAGAATAACTATAAACGATTTTATCAAAGTCTTTATTTCCTACCGACTTTGATTTAACATTTTCCGTTGAATAGAAGTTAAACGGTTTAGCGTAATTTGAAATATAATTACTTTGCAAAATTTTTGCTATTCTCTCCGTTTCTTCTATCTCTATCGCTGTTAATTCACAAAATTTAACTTCATCACAGTACGGCTTAAAATATCCAAGTTTAACGTTCAAAAAGTCGTCTTCACGCAAAGTAAAATCCAACTTCTCTTCCGTCATTTCAACCAACTGCATTAGTTGTGGATAATTTAATAAGTGCCAATTATTTCTAATAAGAGTAATGTAGCCGTTCGTTAACCATTTAGGATTATAAGAATACTCGGGCAAGCCCAATCTCTTTGCTTCAAAAAGCAAAGTTTTTGTATCCGCATCCAAAATCTCGCTCATTTTTTTAATGCTAACCATACCCCAGTTTCTAAGCAAAAAAGTTTGCCACTTTTGTGGAGTATAGATTTTAAGATTTTTGATTTTTTTAACTTCAGGCAACATTACTCTTATCTCCTTTTAGAACGAATATCCGCTCAAACTATAGTACGCCATATTCTCTTGTCTTACGTCAAGTCTGCCAAAGCATGCGCAAACGGGAACGTTAGAGATAATATGCAAAGCGTATTGACCAAAAGGTATTTGATATTTTTCTTTTCCAATAGGATAATCCAAACGCAAGCAAGTAGTTCTTTCTGCCGGCAAATCGATAGTAATTTTATCATAAGGCGCTTTATCTTCAAAAATTACTTTGATTTTGATATGAGCGTCTTTTTTGCCAACGTTAGTTATCATTAACGCTTCGTGACCTAAAAAGTCAGGATTGTCGCCGTGTGGGGGTAAATCACCGTCACAAAATACCCAATTTTTTCTACCGTTTTTCATAGTTTTTCTCCTTATTTAATGTAATTGAAAAGTTCTTCTTCAAATTCAGGACAAAGCGGTTCTGCGCCGTTTTCAGTTATTACGTAACAAGTTTCAACACGAAGTCCGTTCAAAGTCGGATGACCGAAGAAACTCACGTCAACGTTTATTATCATATTCTTTTGGATAACGTCCGTGCTGTTCGGTCCAAAGAAAGGCGCTTCTGCTTCCATAAGTCCCATAGTATGAGCAAAAGGACAAACGATATATTTAAGATATCCACCTTTTTCGTAAAGTTTTCTGCTTTCTGCATCAATTTGCATACCGGTATTGCCAATCTTTAACATATCTTTAGTTACTTTCATAACTTCAATCATATCGATAAGGCATTTTCTTTGTTCGGGGGTGTATTCTCCGCTTACCGGAACGGTATGACCAAAAGTGCCGGCATAACCGTTAATTCTCGGAGCGATACCGAGCATTACCATTTCTCCGTTTTCCATAACTTTGTTCGTTGCGGTAGGAACTACAGCGTTTGATCTAGCGCCACTACCAACGATGGTTTGGTATGCAAAACTATTTGCGCCGTTTGCGCGACAAACTGCTTCACCTGCTGCAGCAACTTCATATTCTTTGTTGCCAGCCTTTACTTTTTCCATCATTGCCTTGTATGCTTTGTAGCAAAGTTTGGTTGCTTGTCTTGCTTGTTCTACTTCCCAATCACTCTTTATATAACGGAATTTCAAATAATCATCCGTCAAATCAACAACGTCGCATCCGTCAAAACCTTTAACTAAATCTTGATGAACTGCGTAAGGCATATCGGATGTTCCAACTAAACCTACTCTCTTCACAGGGAATTTTGCATTAAGTTCAGCAAACAATTCAGGGAAACCGATAATGGTTGCCAAAGGATACTCTTCATCAGGAACCATAAACACTTTAAAGCATCTGGTATCACTAATAGCCGACGATTGTTTTGCAAAAGGTTCGCTTTCCGGTCCACCCAAAAGCATAGTGGTTCCGTCACGGCCAACTAAAACTGCGCCCTTTTCAAACTGTCCGCACCAACCCGTTAAATACCAACCGTTTGCAACGTTAAGTTCGTCGAAATAAATAACAGCGATATCAACGTCTTTTTCATTCAATAAGTTAACAACTTTTGAAATTCTGTTTTTTGTTTCTTCTTGATTAAAGTAAGACATATTTGTCCTCCGTTTGTTTTTTCTTTAATTATACCATAAACACAAAAATTATCTTATACAAAAAAGCACAAAATTAGCAAAAAATAAAACTGATATTTAAATAAATTGATTTTATGCAAAATATATGTTATATTATGAGTGAGGTGAAATATGAGAAAATACTATAAACACCAAGTTGAGAAGGTTTTACAAATTAAAAACCTTATAACGATAGAATATCAAGACATGGAAGAAAACTACGTTTACCCCACGGAAACGCACGATTTTTACGAATTAATATACGTAGAAAAAGGTTCTTTGACGTGCAAAATAGAGGATTTTGAGTTTTCATTAACACAAAACGACTTTATATTGATTGACCCAAACAAAAGTCACTCTTATTATTTGAACGATAAGCAAACCTCAAAAAACCTTATTATTTGCTTTAATAGTAAATCGGAAATCTTAGGCGTATTAAAAGGAAAAATCGTACTTTCCGAACGCGAAAAAACCTTTATTTCCGACATCATAATGGAATCAAGAAAGTGTTTCGTCTTCCCCTTCAAAAAGAAACTCGTTCCATTAGATTCTCCCCGCTTCGGTTCACAACAACTCGTTGAAAGTTATATCGAACAATTATTAATTAGCGTAATACGTAAAACTTTGGACAACAAAAAAGAAATTATGCTTATATCAAACAAAGAAGAGTTTAATCAACACTTAACGGAAGATATAATAAATTTGCTAAAAGAAAACATATACGACGAACTATCTCTTGACGACGTATGTAATAGAAACTATTATTCAAAGACCTATCTAAATAATGTATTTAAATCAGTTACTGGATACTCTATAATGCAGTATTATAATATGCTAAAAATAAACGAGGCAAAAAGGCTTTTAAAAAAAGGCGAATCTATCACGAGCGTATCCGTAAAACTATGTTTTACTTCACAAAATTATTTTACGAAAGTATTTAAAAAATTCGCAGGGAAAAATCCAAGCGAATTTAAAAAATAAAACCTGCTTTTGCAGGTTTTTTTATGCTTTCCAAATTTTTGGAACGTATAATTCGTTAAACTTTGCTATTGCATAGCCGTCAGTCATACCTGCTATGTAATCACAAATTACTCTATCAATCGAGTATTTATCGAGTAGTTTGATATAAAAATTCGGTAAAAGTTCAGGTTTTTTGCGATGCACTTCAAAAATCAACTCAAGCAAAGGACTCGCCTTTTCTTCTTCAACTTTTGCAAGACCGCCCGTGTACAAATTTTCAAACAAGAATTTTCTTAACTTCCCTTCGGCTTCTTTAAAGTCGTCAGAATATCCGATTTTAGGCTTATTCGCACTTTCTTTTACGATATCAACAACCATATTGTTGATTCTCTCACTTTTGCTTCTACCCAAAACCAAAACAATATCCAAAGGTATATCGTCTTCACTCATAATGCCCGCGCGAACCGCGTCGTCTATATCGTGATTTAAGTATGCAATTCTATCAGATAAATTTACGACTTTTCCTTCAAGAGTTTTAGGTATGCAATCCGACTTATGGTTCAAAATTCCGTCACGAACTAATTTGGTAAGATTTAAGCCTTCACCGTCGTTTTCCAAGACTTCCACTACTCTCAAACTTTGCTCGTTATGCTCAAAATTCCCCGTAAGCATTTTTAAGGTACGCTCCCCAGCGTGGCCAAACGGAGTATGCCCTAAATCGTGCCCTAAAGCAATTGCTTCCGTTAAGTCTTCGTTTAGTCTTAGCGCACGAGAAATCGTCCTTGCAATTTGTGAAACTTCAAGGGTGTGAGTTAAGCGCGTTCTATAGTGATCCCCTTCGGGCGACAAAAAAACTTGCGTTTTGTGTTTTAGTCTTCTAAACGACTTAGAATGAATTATCCTATCTCTATCTCTTTGATATTCCGTTCTAAGCGTACACGGCTCTAAATATTTATCTCTTTCCCCTGCATCAATAGATTTTGATGCAAACTCGGATAGATAATTTTTTTCGATATCGTATATAGTTTGTTTCATAAAAAAATATGGGGTTGTTTACGCAACAACCCCGAAAAATTATTCTTCAGAAATAGCACTAACAGGGCAAGTTTCTGAACAAGCACCGCAAGAAAGGCAGGTATCTGCATCAATTACGTACTTTCCATCACCCTCAGCGATAGCGTTTACAGGACAATCTGCTGCGCAAGATCCACATGAGATACATTCATCACTAATTTTGTAAGCCATTTTTATTTCTCCTTAAAATTTAATATTTTTTGTCTTATGACATAGTAATTATATCATAAAGAAACCTAATTGTACACTATTTTTTAAAAATTTTCTTCGAGATTTTCATCATTTTCATCGTTTACATCATCAACAAAGTCGCTAGATAAAGCAAAATCTTTTCCGTCAACAGTTTTTAAGTCTGATAATTTATAAACTTTTATCTCCACACCTTCACCCGACTCAAATTTAACTTTAACTGTCTGTTTTAAAATATCCGAAGACTCCACGCGACCAATACCGTTTGGCGACAAAACTTCACTACCGTTTTTAGGCAAGATTTTTATCATCTCTGCATAATAATCGTTTTCATATTTCAAACAACACATTAACTTTCCGCAAAGTCCGCTTATTTTGGTAGGATTTAATGAAAGATTTTGGTTTTTAGCCATTTTGATGCTTGCTTTTCTCGATCCCGAGAAACAAGTGCAACAACACTCTCTTCCACAAATACCGAAGCCACCGCGCATTTTGATGTCTTCTCTTTCGTCTATTTGACGCATTTCTATCCTGCGTCTAAACATTCCAGCCAAACATCTAACCAATTCTCTAAAATCTTCTCTTCCACTTGCCGTAAAATAAAATATTATTTTAGACTGGTCAAAAGTGTATTCCGTATCAACAAGTTTCATATTAGGGTTAAATTCTGCAACTTTAGGCAAAGCCTTTTTCATTGCATCCTTTCCCATTTCTTCAAGTTTCTTATAGTTTTCTTTGTCTTCGTCCGTTGCTTTTCTTATAACAGGTCTTAAAGGTGGCACTATTTTGTCGTCGGGAACTACCATATTCGATATAGAAACAACACCGTATTCTACACCACGAGCAGTTTCAACCACAACTCCGTCACCTTCTAAAAATTGTATATCCAACGGATCAAAATAATATGATTTATTTGAAGTTTTAAATTTAACTCCTACAACTTTTGGCATCTGAACCTAACCTCCAAAATTGAGTATAACAAATTTTCTCCAACTGCATTAGAAGAACAATTCGCTTTAATTTTCTTTCTTGCTAAATTGATTTTTTCCACTATATTGCAAATAGTTGCAACGGAATACTCTTCGCTTAATTTAATTAATTCCGTTTTCTTTTCCCTCATAATATACGTTGGCAAACCTGATGAAACTAATAAAACGTCTTTTAAAATCAACTCCAACATCTCTAACGTATATAAGATATAATCTTTATCAAACAAATGCGTTTTTGCGTACTTAATTACGTCAGAACTGCGCTTAACTTCTACAAGCATTTGAAATACTGCCGTATATCTTTCGTAAAAATCTTCGTCGTCTATAAGTTGCTCGGCTTTAGCTATTGACCCACCACAACAAGACGCCGCTATCTCTATTCTTCGCAAATCAACCTTTGCAAAAGCCTGTCTTAAAGCATCAGCCACGTCGCGCGTCTCAAAGTAATCCATATATATCCTTCTCGACCTTGATTTTACAGTATCTAAAATCGCGCCTTCCGTCGTAGTTGAGATAAAGAAATGTACGTCTTTTGGCGGTTCTTCCAAAATCTTCAACAACTTGTTTTGAAGTTCAGGTTTCATTTTATCTGCATTGTGAATAAAATAAAGTTTCTTTCCACCCATATAGGCTTTTTCATAAACACCTTTTATGATAGGCTCTATATCCGCTAAAACGTAATTTTTGTTTTTTGCAGGTTGAACGCTTAAAATATCCACGTTGTTCCCCGATAACACCCTCATACACTCAACACAATTTAAACAAACTTCGTTTTCGCAAAAAATCGCGCAGGAAACAAGGGTAAAAAATTCTTTCACAGCAACGCTGTCCGTGGACACAAGCAAATAACAATGCCCCAACGATCCGCTTTTAACGTCGAAAAGAATTTTTTCAAATATTCGGCTTTTTAAAATTAAATCCGAATAACGAACCACTACAAAATCCCCCTTTTCTTCAAAACCGCTACGATTTCTTTATGTGTTTCAATTTTTGAACCCAAAGGCTTTATGCATACGACACGCTCGGGATATTTCTTCGCAACGGCTTTATATCCTTCGTATACTTTTTTATGAAATTCAATAGTTTCCAACTCAATTCTATCCGTCTTATCTCTACCGCCCTTTCTTGAAAAAGCAAGTTCGGGTGGCAAATCTAAAAATATCGTAACGTCCGGAACAGCGCCAATCGTAGCAAAGGAATTAATTGCTTCAATATTTTCTAAACCAAGATTTCTCGCAAAGCCTTGATAAGCGAAAGAAGAATCTACGTATCTATCACAAAATACGTGCTTTCCAGACTCAAGCGCGGGCACGATAATTTCACGAACGAGTTGAGCGCGAGATGCAGCGTAAAGCAATGCTTCACAAATTGGCGACATTTCAGTATAATCTTTATTTAAGATTATTCCTCTTACCGCCTCGCAAATTGGAACACCACCCGGCTCTCTCGTAAAAATCGCTTTAACGCCCGATTTTTCAATATATTCTTTTAATAAGCGAATTTGCGTGCTTTTACCTACGCCTTCGCAACCTTCAAACGTTATAAATTTTCCTTTCATAATATATCTATTTTAACACAGAAACACCTTCGGAATCAACCCCAAAAAGTAACTTTTTGTAATTATTCAAAAATTCCACGATTTCTTTTGTAAAAATCTCTCCTCTTGAAATTATTGGTACTCCCGGCGGATACAAGCCAACTTCAACAGCCGAAACGCGTCCCACCGCATCACAAAGGGACACTTTTTCATTATCTTTAGCAAAACAATTCTCAAAACTAACAACTCTTTTCGCAATAGGAAAATCAATAGTTTGGGCGTGATATGATTGAGCACAAGTAAAATCATCTAAAAGAGTTTTTAAGTACTTGATTTTGTCTATATCAAAAGGCGTAACTATCAATAAAACTATATCTCCAAATACGCATTCCGGATAAACGTTTTGCTCTATCAAAAATTCCGCAAGCCTTTGACCGCCACGAAGGGCAAGTTTGGAAAAATCGTAATTAACGTATTTTAATAAATCGAATTTTTCTAACTCAACATACAAATCACTGTAAAGTTTTTCCCCACTCTTATCTAATACCGCGCGAGAATAATCCATTGAGCACATTGATATGTATTGTGGGCTTGTACTGTGAAATATTGCGCGCCCTTCGGCAAGTATTCTATAAAACTCGTTTTTACATAATACTATTGCCGATCCCGTGTAGCAATTTAGAGTTTTATGAAGACTTAGCACGGTAATATCAGCAAATAGTTCTGCTCGGTTTTTCAGTCCTGCGTACACAAAATGACTGCCGTGCGCGCTATCAGATACGAGCAAACGTTCCCCTATTACGTTTTTAATTTCTTGCAAATCACAAACGCTACCAAAGTAATCAGGAGACGTTATAAGCACCGCTCCTGCATCAGGATTTTTTTCCAAAGCATTTTTAATAAGTTTAGGCGACACGGGAAGAGGTACACCAAGTTCGTCGTATTCAACGTCACAAAAACAAGGAATTAAACCCATAACACCTAACGCATTATAAATAGATTTATGCGAGTTTCTTGATAATATTATTTTATTAGTTACTTTCTTTACAGCATAAAGCATAGCAAATATTCCCGAAGTTGCCCCACCCGTAAACATTAACGCTTCATCTACACCGTAAGTTTTAGCAAAAAGTTTTTCACTCTCTCGTATTACCCCATTCGGTTGCAAAAGATTATCCGAAAAATCTAATTCCGTAATATCGAATTTTGCGCTTTTGAAGAGTTCAGAAAACTCTATCCCCTTATGTGAAGGCATGTGAAAACGCAAAGGAGATTTCTCTGCATACTCAACAACCTTTTTATAAAGTGGCATATTTAATTCTTTAGTATCAATATCAAAACTTTTCATATCTATAAATAAAGTCCCTTTCTGGGACTTTTAATTATTTTGAATAAGTATCAACAAACCAGTTTATAAAACTAATTGCATCAGCGTGACTATTAGAGTCACGTCTAATTCCTAAAACGTAATTACACTCTTGAAATTGTGTTGCAGACAAAATTCCGTCGTTTATCAACTTGGTAGTTTTAGAAAGGTTTAATTTGTTTAAATCTATTCCAAAATTACCCCTTTGTATAGTCGATATTTTGGTTTTATCAATAGTTTGTCCGTATTCAATAATAAGAGGCTTATTATTTATGCCTATAGGCGTATCAAAAGGTTTATTGGGTGTTTCGTCGTTTGCCGCTATTCTTTGGCAATTATAATAATAATTATTTTTTGCAAGTTTTTCTTGAAGTTTTACGGCTTCGGGATTGCCTTTTTCGATTTCACTCTCCAAAACTTCATCAATTGGAATAAAATAATTTCTTCCTACTCTATAATTAAATGAATACGGAGCAAAATCTTTAAATTCACCGTTTTTATCAAAATAACTGCCACCAACGATATTTCCGTCATTATCTATCCAAGTGCCGTTTTCGTCAAGCAAACCTTTAACTATAGGCAACACAACAATATCCGCACCCATTCCCGAGCCTACTAATTCGGCTTCGATTTTTGTTACAGCGGCTTTTTGCGTATAGAAATCATCCTCAGTTGCATAGTACTCAACAATGGTATCCACGTATTCAGTATCATAAAGCGAAGAATTTTCGATCATATAATCTAAATACGTATCTTCTAACTCGTGTATTGTGTTTCCAAAGAAAACGATTTTTAATTCTTCCCTATCAGTTAAACGACGAGCAAAGATATTAAAAAAAAGAGAAACAGCAAAAAAACACGCGACTATAAGTGCTATATACTTCGTCCAATCGTATGTGATATGTTCGCTGATTCTCTTTTTAGTAAATTTTAAATCCATTAATTATTTTCCTTTAGGCTTCATTGTCGGGAATAAAATTACGTCACGAATAGAAAAACTGTCAGTCAAAAGCATTACAAGTCTATCTATACCGATACCAAGTCCACCTGTCGGGGGCATACCGTATTCAAG
>JAZSRG010000157.1:0-8606 GCA_045538365.1 Clostridia bacterium | reverse complement strand
TGATTTAGTTCAAGACGGAAAGAGCGAAGATATACGCGACATTATGAACGTAGTTGCGGTAACGAGCCGTGGCAAACAAATTAAGTGTAAGACGGCAGGACAAAAAGATTACGTCAAAGCAATACACTCAAACAGCGTTGTTTTAGCAATCGGTCCTGCGGGAACGGGTAAAACCTATCTTGCAGTCGCTTTAGCCGTGACGGCTTACAAAAATCACGAGGTGGATAAAATCATTTTGACTCGCCCTGCAGTTGAAGCGGGAGAAAGACTCGGATTTTTGCCCGGGGACTTGCAAACCAAGGTCGATCCCTATCTTAGACCGCTTTACGACGCCCTTCAAGAGATGTTCGGGTTAGAAAACTACGCCAAACTTTTAGAAAAAGGCGCAATAGAAGTTGCTCCGCTCGCTTACATGAGAGGCAGAACTTTATCTCACGCTTATATTATTTTGGACGAAGCGCAAAACACTACGCCCGAGCAGATGAAAATGTTTTTAACTCGTATGGGCGAAGGCAGTAAGATTATAGTAACGGGTGACGTTACGCAAATCGACTTGCCAAGGGACGTTAAAAGCGGACTTAAAGACGCGGTGGAAGTGTTGGACGGCGTAGAAGATATTAAGGTCGTTAAACTCACGCACAAAGATATCGTTAGACACAAACTCGTACAAGATATAGTAAACGCGTACGAGAGAGCAAATAAAAAGAAAGAAAAGGCAGACGAATAATGGGAAAAAACATTGTATTGAAAGAAAAAAGAGAGCACTCTGGAAACAAAACCTTTCTAAACGCAATACTCATAATGGTGATGGCGTTTATCGTGACGGCTTTGCTTTTGTTTATGTCTTCGTCCCCTGATAATATAGGAGAACTATTTAAAGGCGCAAATATGTTTAAGGTATGGGCGTTGTTTGCTATAACGCTCGTCATACTTTTCGTTATTTTCGTCTTTATCAGCGCAATGGAAAAGGACGGATACGACGTTCAAAGATATTTGATTATCGTTTACATAGGTATGCTCGTGACTATGGGACTCGTAGTTGTTTCTCATAACTTCTTAAACCCCTACGTTGCGCCTATTACCTTATTCTCAATTATCGTAACCGTATTCGTTGCTAAAGAAACGGCTATACTTTGTAACGGTCTTTTTTCCATTTTGTTGCTTATAGAATATATGCTTTTAGGCGGAGCGGAAGCCTTAGATCCCCAAGTTATGTCGGGTATCGTGTCCATGCTCGTTGGATATTTCGTAGTGTTCTTCTTGAATAAAACGTCCAACCGTACTCGCTACCTTATAACGGGATTTGGTATCGCGCTTATTAGTATGCCACTCTCTTTTGCGAGCGGTTTGCTTTTAAATAACGCTACCGTTGAGAGCGCGCTTATTTGTATGGCTTGGTCCTTTGCAGGAAACGTATTAGCAGTTTCCGTTTTCCTTGTTACCTTGCCGATATTCGAGTCGTTATTTAAGATTTGTACGGACTTTAAGTTGAGCGAATACTGTAACTTTAGAGTAAAAATTTTGAGAGAACTCGCTGAAATCGCGCCGGGCACGTTTAACCACTGTATGATGGTAGGTGTGCTTGCGGAAACTTGCGCTATTGCAATAGGCGAGAACCCCCAACTTGCAAGAACTTGCGCTTATTATCACGACGTAGGTAAAATGAGAAGCCCCGAGTTCTTTGCGGAAAACCAACACAACGGCGTAAACCCGCACGACGACCTTATTCCTGAAGTTTCGGCTAAAAAGATAACGGGACACGCTCAAAACGGATACGAAATGCTCAAAAAACGCGGATATCCCGAAGAAATTGCCAAAGTTTGTTTGGAACACCACGGCACTATGCCCGTAACGTATTTTTATAGAAAAGCGGATAAAATTTCAGATGGTAACGCCGAACTTGAAAAGTTTAGTTACCCAGGACCTAGACCTACGAGCAAGGTTTCGGCTATCATTATGCTTTGCGACGCGTCGGAGGCTGCGGCTAGGGCTGCTATTCACAAAGTCCCCCTTGAAGTTATCGTTGGTAACGTGTTTAAAGAGAGATTTGACAACGGTCAGTTTGACGACTGTCCTATAACTATTGCCGAACTTCATAAGTTGCAAGACACTATAATATCCGTACTTGACGGTATTCACCATAACCGCGTATCTTATACGCCCAAGATTTAGTATGACGATAGAAATTATTGGACAAATAGACGAGATTTACGAGTCGGCTATAAAGCGCGCTTTTTTAGGCGTTATTGAGTATATGGGGCAAACCGACGACGTTTACGTTGAACTCACTATTGCGACTTCTGACGAGATTAAAGAAGTCAATATGCTCGCTCGCGGAATTGACAAAGTAACGGACGTGTTGAGTTTCCCCACGCTTTTATCCACTCGCAAAAAGGTGGAAAAAGCCGATTATCCCGCTGATATCTTGCCCGATACGGGGGAGATAATGCTCGGCGAAATTATGCTTTGTATGGAAAGGGCGGAAGAGCAAGCGAAAGAGTACGGACACAGTTTAGTCCGTGAAGTTGCTTTTTTGGTTACGCACGGTATGTTGCACCTTTTTGGTTTTGACCATATAGAAAAGGCTGACGAAGAAGAAATGTTCCCGTTGCAAGCGGAAATTTTAGAGAAATTAGGTATTACGAGGTAAAAATGAAATCAGGTTTTGTAGCGATAATAGGCAGACCAAATGCAGGAAAATCTACTTTATTAAACGGTTTTATCGGAGAGAAAATTTCCATAGTTTCCAAAAGACCGCAAACTACGAGAGATAAAATTACGGGAGTTTTGACGGGGGACGATTATCAAATTGCTTTCGTAGATACCCCGGGTATTCACTCGCCTAAAAACTCTTTGGGTGGATATATGATGAAAAGCGTTAGACGTGCAAAAGAAGGAGTGGACGCGGTTTTGTACGTTTACGACGCGGGCAGACCGTTGCTTGATAACGACCTTGAAATGCTTGCAAAAACGGTAGAAGACGGCACGCCCGTCGTAGTTGCAGTTAATAAAACGGACGAAGTTCAAGATATAAGAGTAGCGGAAGCCTTCGTTAAACTAAAAGAAATCAAAGGTTTGACGGCTATCGTTCCAACTTCGGCGCTAAAAAACAGAAATACCGACGTTTTATTAAAAGAACTTATTGCCCTTATGCCTGAAGGCGAAAAACTTTTCCCCGATGATATGTTGACGGACAAAACGGAAAGGTTTTTAGTAGGCGAGATGATAAGAGAAAAGGCTTTAAGATATCTAAACGAAGAAGTTCCGCACGGTATCGGGGTGGAAATTAAAGTGTTTAGAGAGCGTGACGACGGTTTAGTTGACGTTGAAGCCGACATTATTTGCGAAAAAGAATCACACAAAGGCATTATTATCGGAAAGGGTGGAGAAACCCTTAAAAAGATATTGTCTTCCGCAAGACGTGATATGGAAGATTTACTTCAAACCAAGGTTTACTTGAAAGGTTTCGTTAGAGTTAAAGCCGAGTGGCGCGACAACGAAAAATTTCTTCGTACTTTGGGATACGATAAAAAGGATATTTAAGGATAAAAGTTTGTTTTTTGCATACGCTAAATTTGGAGGCGCGTATGGAAAAAGACAAATTATGGGAACTTTTTGAAAAAACGGGACACCCGTTGTGGTACGTTTTAAAAAAGAGTAGAGAAAAAGAAGAAAGTAGGTAGAAAAGTGGACGGAATCAAGGTCAGAGCAATAGCGTGTGGAGCGCAAGACTATAAAGAAAGCGATAAACTCGTGACCATTTGTTCCGTAGAACAGGGAAAAATTTCCGTGTTATTAAAAGGGTGCAGAAAGCCAACCTCTAAATTGAGGTTTGCTCAAGCGCCTTTTTGTTTTGGCGAATACGTTTTGGCGGAAAAAGGGGGATATTATACCGTAACGGGGTGTACGCCTATCGACTTGTTTACGGGAATTTCTTCCGATATTGATAAATTCTACGCAGGAAGCGTAATTCTCGAAACTTTAAGGCGATATACAAGGGAAGGGGAAGAAATTGCAAGACTGGTCGTTTGCGCTCTTGAACATTTGAAATATTTGTGTTACGAAAACTACGATAATTCCGTAGTAACCTTGTCTTTTTTGCTTAATTTTTTGAAAACTGCGGGTTACGAACTTGATTTTTCTAAATGCAGAAAATGCAGAGCGACTGATTTTAATAAAAAATTCTTTTCCTACGCTCAAGGCGGTCTAACTTGTGGCATTTGTAGAGATGGGAGTGCAATTTCTATAAGCGCGCAAGCCGTTGGACTGTTTAAGGCTATATTGCAAGACACACCGCTTGGTGTCTTGTGTTTTGAAGAATGTGTTATAAGAGAGTGTTTAACCGTGCTTAACGGATATTTTGCTTATCTTTTCGGCCGTGGGTTGAATTCTTTGCCTCAATATCTCGATATTTCAAAATAATGTTAAAATCACTTGTGTTTTTTTAGATTTTTTATTATAATAACTATATGTGTAAAAACAATGTAAATATTTTTCATTTTTAGGAGGAAAAAATAAATGGCTAAAAAGTACGTTTACCAGTTTAGTGAAGGCTACGGTAAAGGTAAAGAATTGCTCGGTGGTAAGGGGGCAAATCTTGCTGAAATGACCAAACTCGGAATGCCTGTTCCGCAAGGATTTACCATTTCGACGGAAGCATGTACGAAGTACTACGAAGACGGCAGAAAGATTAGTGACGAAATCCAAGCAGAAATTATGGAAAACATCACTAAGATGGAAGCAGTTGTAGGAAAGAAATTCGGGGACTTGAATAACCCTCTTCTCGTATCCGTTCGTTCGGGTGCAAGAGCATCAATGCCCGGTATGATGGACACGATTTTGAACCTTGGTTTAAATGAAGACGTTGTAGAAGTTATGGCTGCAAAGTCAGGCAACCCCCGTTGGGCTTGGGACTGCTACAGAAGATTTATTCAAATGTATTCTGACGTTGTTATGGAAGTTGGTAAGAAATACTTCGAACAACTTATCGATAAAATGAAAGAAGAAAAGAAAGTTGTTTACGACGTTGAACTTACGGCAGACGACCTTAAAGAACTTGCTAACCAATTCAAAGCAGAATATAAATCAAAAATCGGCGTTGATTTCCCGTCAGATCCGAAGGAACAATTGATGGGCGCAATTAAAGCCGTATTCCGTTCATGGGATAACCCCCGTGCAAACGTATATCGTCGTGACAACGATATCCCTTATTCTTGGGGTACTGCAGTTAACGTACAAATGATGGCGTTTGGTAACATGGGTGACAACTGCGGTACTGGTGTTGCGTTTACTCGTGATCCTGCAACCGGTGAAAAACACTTGATGGGTGAATTCCTTGTAAACGCTCAAGGTGAAGACGTTGTTGCTGGTGTTCGTACTCCTATGAAGATAGAAGAAATGGAGAAGAAATTCCCCGCTGCATACGCTCAATTCGTAGAAGTTTGCGGTATTTTGGAAAATCACTACCGTGATATGCAAGATATGGAATTTACCGTAGAAGACGGTAAACTTTACATGCTCCAAACCCGTAACGGTAAGAGAACGGCTCAAGCAGCCCTCAAGATTGCTTGCGACCTCGTTGACGAAGGTATGAGAACGGAAGAAGAAGCAGTAGCAATGATCGATCCGAGAAACCTTGATACTCTTCTCCATCCCCAATTCGATAAAGCAGCCTTAAAGAAAGCAGAAGCAGCAGGAAAAGGTCTTGGCGCATCTCCCGGCGCTGCATGCGGACAAATCGTATTTACCGCAGAAGACGCAGTAGCATGGGCAGAAGCAGGTAAGAAAGTAGTACTCGTTCGTCTTGAAACCTCTCCTGAAGACATTACCGGTATGAAAGTTTGTCAAGGTATTTTGACCGTTCGTGGTGGTATGACTTCACACGCAGCCGTTGTTGCTCGTGGTATGGGAACTTGCTGTGTATCCGGTTGCGGAGAAATCTCTATGGACGAAGAAAATAAACAATTCACTTTGGCAGGCAAAACCTACAAAGAAGGCGATTACATCTCAATCGACGGTTCTACCGGTAACATTTACGACGGTATTATCCCGACTGTTGAAGCAACTATCGCAGGCGAATTCGGTAGAATTATGGCTTGGGCAGACAAATATCGCGCATTGAAAGTTAGAACTAACGCTGATAACCCCACCGACGCTAAAAAGGCTCGTGAACTCGGCGCAGAAGGTATCGGTCTTTGCCGTACTGAACATATGTTCTTCGGTGAAGGCAGAATCGACGCTTTCCGTGAGATGATTTGTTCAACCAGCGTTGAAGAAAGACAAGTTGCTTTGGCAAAAATTCTTCCTATGCAACAATCTGACTTCGAAGCGCTCTACGAAGCACTTGAAGGAACTCCCGTTTGTATCCGTTTCCTTGATCCGCCACTTCACGAATTCGTACCTACTGAAGATGCAGATATTAAACTTCTCGCAGATGCACAAGGCAAGAGCGTAGAAGACATTAAAGCGCTTATCGCTTCACTTCACGAATTCAACCCCATGATGGGACACCGTGGTTGCCGTCTTGCAGTAACTTATCCTGAAATTGCAGAAATGCAAACCAAGGCAGTTATTCGCGCCGCAATCAACACTCAAAAGAAACACGCAGATTGGAACGTTAAACCTGAAATCATGATTCCGCTCGTTGGCGAAGTTAAAGAACTTAAATTCGTTAAAGACGTTGTAGTTAAAGCCGCTGACACTGAAATCGCAGCAGCAGGCGTTAAACTCGACTACGAAGTTGGTACTATGATTGAAATTCCTAGAGCAGCGCTCACCGCTGACGATATTGCTAAAGAAGCAGACTTCTTCTGTTTCGGTACTAACGACTTGACTCAAATGACCTATGGTTTCTCACGTGACGACGCAGGTAAATTCCTCGGCGCTTACTACGACACCAAGATCTTTGAAAACGATCCGTTTGCTAAACTTGACCAAGTTGGCGTAGGTAAACTTATGAAGACCGCTATCGCTCTTGGTAAAGGCGAAAACGCTAAACTTCACTTAGGTATCTGTGGCGAACACGGTGGTGATCCTACTTCCGTTGAGTTCTGTCACGAAATCGGACTCGATTACGTTTCTTGCTCACCGTTCAGAGTACCTATCGCAAGACTTGCTGCAGCGCAAGCAAACATCAACAATCCTCGTAAAAAATAAGGATTAAATAAACAAAATTTTAAGACCTCGCTAAATTAAGCGAGGTCTTTTTTTGTATTTAATTTAAAGAAACGCCTTTCAATTATATAAAACGCGTATAGTGATATACTATATAATTCATAAAATCTATTGAAAAATGTGTTAAAAAATATTATAATGTATCAAAAGGAGAAAAATTATATGAAAATAGTGATTGTAGGTGGCGTTGCGGGTGGCGCAACTGCGGCGGCAAGAATAAGAAGATTGGACGAAAACGCGGAAATCATTATATACGAGCGTTCAGGTTACGTTTCGTATGCAAATTGCGGTTTACCGTATTTTGTTGGCGGTGTGATTAAAGATAAAGGCGATTTAACCTTGCAAACACCGGAGGGATTTTATCGTCGTTTTAAAATAGTTGCTAAAGTCAATCACGAAGTAACGGATATCAACGCGCAAAACAAAACTGTTTCCGTAACTGATTTAAAGACGGGTAGGACTTTTATAGATAGTTATGACAAACTCATTTTGTCCCCAGGCGCAAGACCGATTATACCTGATTTTTGTGTAAAAAACGAAAGAACGTTTACTTTGCGAACGGTGGAAGACACTTATAAAATCAGAGAGTTTGTCGAGCAAAAGAGCCCTAAAACGGCAGTCGTTATAGGCGGGGGCTTTATTGGGCTTGAAATGGCGGAAAACCTTATTGAATTGGGCGTTAAAACGACTATCGTTCAACGAAGCAATCATCTTTTGCCAACGGTTGATTGCGACCTGGCGTCTTTTATACACGCAAATTTCCGTTATCACGGCGCGCAAATATTGTTGGATACTAATACGAACAAAATGAACGTTGTAGACGATAAGGTGTCGCTTGAATTTGAAAGCGGAAACAAGATTGATGCGGATATGGTTGTGCTTGCCGTTGGAGTAGCACCTGAAAATAATCTTGCAAAAAAAGCGGGTTTAGAACTTGGTAAAAAGGGCGCAATCAGGGTTAATGAAAAAATGGAAACATCTATCCCTGATATATATGCGGTGGGTGACGCGGTGCAAGTCAAACATTTTGTAACGGCGGAAGAAACTCTTATTTCTTTGGCTGGACCTGCAAATAAACAAGGTCGAATCGTTGCGGATAATATTTGTGGCTTAAACAGCGTATATAAAGGCTCGCAAGGTTCGTCGGTAATTAAATTGTTTGATATGACGGTTGCAACCACGGGACTTAATGAAATGCAAGCCAAAGCGAATAATTATTCGTATGAAAAGATTATACTCACCCAAAACTCTCACGCGGGATATTATCCGAACGCAACCGCTATGACGGTAAAACTTATTTTTGAAAAGGGGACGTATAAAATTCTTGGCGCGCAAATCGTAGGGTACGACGGCGTTGACAAGAGAATAGACGTTATTGCTACGGCAGTACGCGCAGGTTTAAGAGCAGACGAATTAAAAGATTTAGACCTTGC
>JAZSRG010000066.1:0-3050 GCA_045538365.1 Clostridia bacterium | reverse complement strand
TCCAGAACTTATAAGTGCTGTCGTCTGCTCCGATATCCTTGGTGTAAATCTCAATACTTGCGCCAGTCGTTGCGGTGTAAGAGGTGTAAACTATCTTAAAGTGTTTAACTCCGTGGAAAATGTCGTAAGAGTGGAACAAATTCTCGTGGAATACGGCTCCCGCGGACGTTATTGCGTCTTGAGTTTGCGCGCCATCCCAAAGATGACGGTAGTCTCCGTATGCGTGGTTGGTCCACCAAACTGCGGATTTACCGTAACTGTAAGGATAATTGTTCTTCGTAGCAAGAGCGGTAGAGTCTAACATAAAGAAACCAATGTTGTAGTTGCTTGCTGCAAAGTTTTCAGAAAGCATATCCCATTCCATAACGAGTTTCTTACCACCGGTCAAGTCGGCAGGATTTGCGTTACCAAAGTAGTTACCGCCACCGTTGATGGTGTAACCTACGTTGTAAACGGGCTCAACGATTTCGCCGGGCAATTCGTATTGAGCGTATACCGTGGTATTCTCATATACGGGAGCGGTAAAATCAAAGGGTACGCCGTTAGCGTGCGTCCAACCTAAGAAAGGAAGACTTTCGTCTTCAGCGGTAGGAGCGCCGTCGGGTTTGGTAGCATTTCCGCCTTGGGCTACGGTTTGAGCAACAAAAGAGCCTTCTCCGCCGTTAACGTCAAAAGTTACGGTGTAACTGTCAACGCCTTTGGTGAAAGGAACTACTTCGCCGTACACTCTGCTATCTTCTGCTCCGCTGTATGCTTGCGCAGTGTAGTCACCGTCGGGAAGGTCGTAGATAGCAATACCGTATTTTCCGCTTTCGGAAATACGATTAGCGAGTCCTTTAAACAAGAAACTCTTGTTTTCACTATCCGTGATGATAACACCAAACTCAACGGACTTGTTAGATACTTGTCCGAATACGATGTGTGCTTCACCCGAATGAGTGTCCACTTCGTAGTCGCCGATATAGAGTTGAGTGTTCGTCATAACCGTACCTTCAGCGCTGGCACTTGACATACCAATAATGCTGAAAGCAAGAACGAGAACAATCAAGATCGGCATAATCTTCATAATTCTTTTCATCTTAACCCCTTTGCCCAGAAAACTGAGCGTGCCGGCAAACCGACACTTTAAAATGATATTTTATTATATGATAATATTATAATATATATAAAAAAGAATTTCAAGGTTTTTGGGGAAATTTTTTACAAAAAATTGCAATTTTTTTGCTTTTTTTTACCAACGTTTTTGGAGTTGTGCTTTCTCTTTTTTTCATACCACAAGATATAGTTTTTCACGCTTTTTATTAGAAATTTTTTCGCATTTTTTCAAAAGATTTTTCTTGTTTCAAAAATTTTTCTTTTCTCTTTTTTTCTTGGTAATTTTTTAAAAAAAGACAGTTTTTTTCATTGACAAAGCGGTAAAATATGATAAAATAAAGTTGTAAAATTTAATTGCGTACAATTTATTATGCTTTTTTAGGAGAAAATTATGGAATTTGCTTACAAAACCAACAACGTTTGCTCTATGGAGATAGATTTTCACCTTGACGGGAACAAAGTAACGGATATTCAATTTATCGGCGGGTGCAACGGAAACTTGAAAGCCATCGCTAAACTCGTGGACGGCTGGACGGTGGAACAAATAGAAGAAAAACTTTTGGGCAACACCTGCGGTGGCAGACCTACGTCGTGCGCCGACCAACTTGCAAAAGCCGTGCGTTTGGCTTACGAAAAACAAAGGGAGCAAAAATAATGGAAAAAGAACGCTACGATCCCCTAAAAATTCAAAATCAACTGTGTTTTCCCTTGTACGTTGCGTCCAAAGAACTCGTCCGCGCGTATAGACCTTTTCTTGAAAAGATTGATTTAACGTACACCCAGTACATTGCTATGATGATTCTTTGGGAAAACAAGAAAATGAACGTCAAAGAACTTGGCGAAAAACTTTTTCTCGACTCGGGAACGTTGACTCCCGTGCTCAAAGTTTTGGAGAAAAAAGGACTTATTACGAGAAAAAGGTCGTTTATAGACGAGAGAGTTTTGGATATCGAACTCACGAAAGACGGGGAACAACTCAAACACTCCGCGACTTTCGTCCCCGTTCAAGCAACCGGGAGAATAAAACTCACCCTACTTGAAGCCATGGAACTCAATAAACTTTTAGGAAAAGTTATTGACGGACTAAAAGAAGAATAATTATGTGTTTTTCGCTCTAAAACTCGTTTTTAGAGCGATTTTTTTGTGTTTTTTGCTTAAATTTTTGTTTTTTTACCACAACTTGCCCCACAATAACGGTGTCACGATGCGTCGCTATTTCGGTGCTCGTGTCGTCGCTATTTCGGTGCTCGTGTCGTCGCACCCTACTTCTTCAATCTTCACTTTTCACTTTTCACTCTTCACTCTTTCGGACAGTCGAGGACGCAATACCTGCGTATTGAATTGCCTACGCGTGATTTTCCCTATCAGGCATGATTTGAAGCCAACGGTTTCATTATGGTTTTTATTTTAATTTTGACCACAATGTGCGGATACGCACAATTCACGTCGCTTGCGACAATTCATGACAAGCAAAGCGCAGTCAATTCATGCGACAAACGTCGTAAATCATTTTTTGACGGACAGTCGGGGACGCAATCCCTACATCTTCACTCTTCACTATTACCTATAACTTTAATTCTTACCACAATGTGTCGAAGACACAATTCACGTCGCTTGCGACAATTCATGAAAACTTGAGTTTAAATTCATGATGCGTAGCATCAAATCATAAAAAAAGAACGCACTTTTGTGCGTTCTTTTTATTTCTTTATCGATTTAGTTTTCGATTAAGCGATAACTTCTTCGAACTTGGTAAGAACATCAACACCGAAGGGGCTAGTAGATGCGCCCTTATCGCCGTTAGCAGCAAGTACGTAGGAGTAGAGGTTCGTTACTTTAAGTACACGAGGACCTTCATCCCACCACATAAAGTTGATACGTGCAGAACCGGTGATGTCACCAAGACCGGTACATTGTATGAATACTTCATCGTTTTTGTAGATAATGAACGAGCC
>JAZSRG010000026.1:0-15158 GCA_045538365.1 Clostridia bacterium | reverse complement strand
TCGGACACTATTCTATCCGCCGTTATCTTGGCTTTTTCTGATGCGGACTTAATAATCTCGTCAGCGTCTTGCTTTGCGCTCGTCATCTTGTCTTCCCACTCGGCTTTTAATTCGTTCGCCTGTTTTTCAGCGTCTTCCGCTCTATCAAACTGGCTTTGAATACTTTCTTCTCTCTTTGCAATCATCTTTTTGACCGGTTTATAGAAAAATTTCTTTATAATCAAAAACATTATCACAAGATTGACGAGTGATATCAAGATATGCCAAAAATTGACGGATATAACGTCGAGCGACTGTGGCTCGGACGCGCATAAAATATTTGCTAACCGTATCATAGTTTTAGATTGCCGTTAAAAGTATATTTACGAGCATATTAGGCGCTACGAATATCAAAAGAATTGCTATAACCAATGCGTAAAGACCGGTGGTTTCTGCAATAGCGCAACCCATAAGCATAGTACTCGTTACACTACTTTTACACTCGGGTTGACGACCGATGGCTTCACAGGCTTTTGCAACTGCGTTACCTTCACCGATACCAGGTCCGATACCTGCTATCATTGCTAAACCTGCGCCCAGCGCGCAACAACCTAAAATAATACCTATAGCGAGTTCCATAATTTACCTCCAAAAGTAATTTCTTTATGATTTTTGTTTTTGTACTGCTAACTTCTTTTCAAGTTTTCTCATTTGTCTTCTTTCATATTCGTCCATCGGGAAACCGTCACTCACGTAAAGCATGGTGAGTATTGCAAATATAAATGCTTGCAAGCAACCGCTAAATACGTCGAAGTAAAGGGATAATACGGCGGGAATACCGATTCTTAAGAAAGGAATATCGGCTAAAAATCCGGGCAACCAACCGAGTAAAAGTCCGGTAAGTCCCGTAAACGCCGCGCTTAAAAGGACGGATATAACCGTACCCGACAATACGTTGCCGTAGTGACGGAAAGCCATGGATACGGGGGTTGCCACTTCACTAATTATATTGATAGGCGTTAATAACTTAACGGGTTTAGTGAAGCCTGACATATATACAACAGGTCCTGCTTTGAGTTTGTAAAATGTTATAAGACCGAATACGAGTATTGCCCAACCTGCAACGATATTTATATCCGAAGTCGGCGGGAAAAGTCCTACAAGGGAAGATAAACTTGATAATGCGGACAAAGCCATAATAGCCCCGACAAAAGGCGCAAAACCGCTAAAATATTTTACACCCATATTCTCGCCGATAAGACCGTCGAGTTTTTCCACCATCCACTCGGCAATAAGCGTTCTTTTCGTGTCAACTTTTGCGCGAATACCGTGCGTAAAATAGAAACAAAGCGCCGTTATAGATATCATAACGAGCAAAGAGTTAACTTGCGCCTCCGTAACGGGCAAATCTTGTATAGGCAAAGGTATAGTAAAATAAATTTGCGCGCCCGTAACGGACACACCGTCACTCGGGGGTGCAAACGTAATTTCTATAATCATACCTAATACAAATGGTAAAATCGCCACCAAAAGTAGTATGATATCTACGATTTTAAATTTTGCCGATTTATTCTTCATTTTCGCTCTCCTGCGAAGTTTCCTGCGTTTCAATTTTTTGCTCTACGTCGTCCCCCATTTTCTTTGCAAAAAGCGGTCTAAACATAATAGCAATTCTCGGGAAAAACAAGGGAATAAGCACCGTCCAAGGAGAGAAAACGGGAAGCGACACGCCTACCGCCGCTACCGCAAAAATCATAAAAGTACGAAGCATACTCGAGCCTTTCATAAATTGCTTTACGCTCTTCTCGTCGCGACCTAAAGACTTTTGCACGGAAATACCCATTAAAAGGAAGTTTAAAATACTAACTCCCGCGCTTAATATATTTCCGAACAAAACTTCCCATTCCCACGCGCCTATAATCAAAAAAACGGCTTGAGTCAACACGCTAAGTATAATAACCCAAAGCGTGATATAAGCCGTTTCTTTTTTGATTGCTTTATCTAATTTCATTTTTCCCCCAAAATCAAGTAAAACCTAACTGTAATTTTACCATAGTTTTGCCGTTTCTACAATAGTTTTTTTAGAATTTTTTTTATTTTGTAACTTTTTTGACAATAAATTAACATTTCGGGGCGCATTTTTATTGATTTATGCAAATTTTTTACAAAATTTCGCCTATTGCATCAATCTCTACAAGCACGCCTTTGGGCAAATCTTTAACCGCAACGCAAGCGCGAGCGGGACAAGTTGTAAAATATTCGGCGTAAACTTCGTTAAATTTTGCAAAATCAGCGATTTCCGATAAGTAACAAGTGGTTTTAACCACGTTTTCAAGGGACGAACCGCTGGATAACAAAATCGCGGACAAGTTTTTGCAAACTTGGTGGGTTTGTTCTTCTATTCCCCCGCTCACAACCACACCGCTATCGGGGTTTACGGGAATTTGACCGGACACGAATACTAAATTTCCCGTAATTTTTGCTTGTGAATAAGGTCCTATTGCGGACGGCGCTAAATTAGTTGATACTGTTTTCATTTTTTCTCCTTAAAATATAACGAAACTTATTCCTAATCCGAGTAAAGCCACTAAAAGTACGGGGAATGCTATCATTACTCCGTATTTCATAAAACTTAAAAAGGATAGGTGTCTGCCGTTTTTCTTTAAAATCTCAAGCCACATAATACCTGCCAACGCGCCTATCGGCGTAAGGTACGCGCCGATATTCGAGCCTATAACGGTTGCGAGTAAACCGCTTAACTGCGCCCCGCCCGTGAGTCCTGATAAAACGTTGGTAAAAAGCACGCTCATAGGGATATTGTTAAACACGTTTGCAGACAAAGTGGATACTACGCCGTATATAATTATGGGGTTTTTATCCCCCAAAGCCTTGCAAACGATATCCGTAAAACCGCACTCGTGTAAAGATAGGGCTATAATAAACATTGAGATAACGAAAGGTACGAGTTCGTACGGCAATCTATGCGCGCAATGGACAAATACGGTGGGTTTTTGTTTTTTTGCGATATGATAAACGGTGGTAATTGTAAGCAAACTCAAAACAAAGGCTACGCAAACGTACCACATTTCTATGCCTATATAAGAGGCTACCGTCAAAGCCAAAATGCAACCGATTAAGTGCGCAAGTCCCGTTACGAGCAAAAATTTGTTTTTAATCTCCACTTTGCGCATATGTACGAGTATAGGTTCGTGCAAAGGTTTGTGGAAAATTAGTTTCAATATAAAGTACGCGCAAACGGAAGAACACACGCTCGGAATAATCATAAATTTAAGGTACGTTAAGAAATCCAAACCGTAACTTGACGCAAGATAGATATTCGTCGGGTTTCCTATAATAAGCGTCATACTCAAGGTGTTTGCCGCCACGAATTCGCTTATCAAAAACGGCATTGGGTTGATATTTGCGTTTTTTGCAAAGTATAAAATAAAGGGCGTAAAAGTTAATATTACTATATCGTTTGAAGTAAAAACGGTTAAAAGGGACACTACGATATATAAATATCTAAACAAAGTTTTTTGGTTAGATTTTGATTTTTTAACCACTAAACTTGCAAGATACTCAAAAAAGCCCAATTCGTCTAAAAATACGGAAAGCGCGGTCATTGAGAAAAATATTGCAAGTAATTTTAAGGGGTTTATGGAAGTTGGCGCAGTCAGTCCGCTCCACGCTTTGTCAAGCGTTATAGACGACGACAATATAAGCGCGACTGCTCCGACCACGGCTATCATCCAGTAAAGACCAAAGGTGTGCCCTTTTATCTTGATATTCGGTTTTATAAGTAGGGACAAGATAATGCAAAGCACGGTTATCCCGCTAATTATAAGGGTTTGCGTCATAGTTATTCTCCACGAATATTTTAGCACATTAGCACAAAAAACGTATCGGGAAAATACAAATATTTTGCTTTTTTTTAATTTTAATACAAAGGACTTGCCAAAAATCAAATAAGTGGTATAATTATACTGTAGATTTATGCACGAAAATTATAGTTACAGGAGTGTATATGAGAATAATTATAGTCGGCGTAGGTAACGTTGGCAACGAATTGATTAAGCAATTATCTAAAGAAAACCACGATATTATCGTTATTGACAAAAACGAGCGCGTGGTTGAAAATATCGTAAACGAATACGACGTTAAAGGTATTCTCGGCAACGGCATAAGTAACGAAATTATGTCGGAAGCAGAGATTTCTACTTGCGACCTTTTGATTGCTTGCACACAATACGACGAACTCAATATGCTTTGCTGTTTGGTTGGTAAAAAACTCGGAGCAAAAGAAACTATCGCGCGTGTTAAAAACCGTGAATATTCCGACCTTTTTGCAGACAAAGAACTTGGTATTTCCCAACTCGTTAACCCCGACTACGAGGCGGCGGGTGAAATAGCAAGGCTTTTACGCTACCCTTCGGCTATAAAAATCGAGCCTTTTGCAAGCGGAAAAGTTGATATCGTAGAACTAAAAATTTCAGAAACTTCTCCCCTTAAAAACGTTGAACTTAAATCTTTATCCACCGTTCTTAAAAACAAAATACTTATTTGCGCGGTTGAGAGAAATGGGGACGTTTTTATCCCAAGCGGTAACTTCGTATTACTCGTTGGCGACAAGATTTTTATAACTTCGTCGTCTGATAACGTGTACGGTCTTTTCCGTGAACTCGGTATGAGCAAAGGCGCAAGACGTATTATCATAGTCGGTGGTTCAAGAATAGCCGTTTATCTTGCCCAAGCCTTAACCAAAAGCGGTATTGACGTTAAAATCATTGAAAAAGACGAAGAAAAATGCGAGTTTTTGACTCAAACTCTTTCTAAAGCAAAGGTAATTTTAGGTGACGGCACTAATCAAGAACTTCTTTTAGAAGAAGGACTTTTAGACTCCGACGCTCTCGTTCTTTTGGGCGGAATCGACGAACAAAATATCATTATTTCTATGTACGCAGTAACTAAAGGGGCTAAAAAGGTTATAACCAAAATCGACAGTTCGTCCTATATCCCCTTGCTTGAAAATAGCGGTATTGATTCCGTAATTTCAGCAAAAGCCACGACTGCAAACGAAATAGTTAAGTGCGTAAGAGGATATGCAAACTCTTTGGGTAGCGCGGTTAACAAACTTTATAAATTCGTTAACGACAACGCGGAAATTTTGGAATTTAAGGTAACGGACTCCTTTAAAGGCCGTTCCACTCCTTTGCATAAATTAGGCATTAAGAAAAACACCCTTATCGCAGGTATTATCCGTGACGATAAACTTATAACGCCGAGTGGCTCGGATACCATTGAAACCAACGACCTTGTTTTAGTAGTTACTTTGACTACCAAACTCGACGACCTTAACGATATTCTGGAGTAAAACATGAATTATAAAATGACCAGATATTTTTTAGGACAACTCGCTATCCTTTTTGCGATTATCCTAACCATACCTTTTGCAATTAGCGTGTTTGGTAGAGAATCGAACACTCCTTTTGCATTTGGCGTCGTTATTTTGGGACTTTTGGTTATAGGTTTCCCCGCCGTTATCAAAAAACCTAAAAATCGTGATTTAACTCCACGGGGCGGACTGGTTATGGTAGCGCTCGCATGGGTGCTTATGTCCGTTATCGGCGCGCTCCCCCTTATAATAAGCGGAGAAATTCCTGACTTTTTCGATGCTTTTTTTGAAACCGTTTCAGGTTTTACAACAACGGGCGCAACTATTTCAACCAACGTTGAAGTGCTTTCCCCAAGTATAAACTTTTGGAGATGTTTTACGCACTGGATAGGCGGTATGGGCGTGCTCGTGCTCGCTATTGCAATATTACCTAAAATCGACACGGCAACCGTTCACTTAATGAAAGCCGAAGTTCCAGGACCTCAATTTGGTAAACTCGTATCCAAACTCCGTTTTACCGCCCGTATTCTTTACGGTATTTATATAGCGTTGACGTTGGCTCAAATTATCGCCTTACTTTTAGCCGGTATGAATTTGTTTGATGCCGTTATCCACTCTTTTGCAACGGCAGGTACGGGTGGTTTTTCTAACCGTATGATAAGTCTTGGCTATTATAACCCTGCTATACAAATTATAACTACTATATTTATGCTCGTCTTCTCCGTCAACTTTAACTTGTATTACTTCATTTTAATCGGGCACGTAAGGGATGCTATAAAAAGCGAAGAATTACGATTTATGTTAGGCATTTTCTTGTTTAGCACCATAGTGATTACTTTGTCACTTTTATTTAACAGCGTATATACGAACGTTGGAGACGCCTTGATTCACGGCTCGTTCCAAGTGTCTTCTATTTTGTCCACGACGGGATTTTCTACTGCAAACTTCGTCGAGTGGCCTGCCCTTTGCCAAGTAATACTCTTTTTACTTATGTTCGTGGGCGGAAGCGCTGGTTCAACGGCGGGCGGACTTAAAGTCGTACGTGTTGCCGTTTTATCCAAACTCGGCTTTAATTCGCTACGAAAAACCTCTAACCCTCGCGCCTATCTTGCCGTTCGCATGGACGGAAAAGCGGTGGATAGTGGACTTGTTCAAAATATCGTGACTTATTTTATCGTATATATAATTATATATATAGTATCTATATTACTTATATCAATAGGAAGTAATTTTGACATTTTGACAGACATAACGGCAGTAAGCGCTTGCTTTAACAACGTAGGTCCCGGTTTAGGTGCGGTTGGACCTATGGGCTCGTATGCAGGTTACAGCGCGTTTTCTAAAATAATTTTGTCATTTGATATGCTACTCGGTCGTCTTGAACTCTTCCCCATACTTATGTTGTTTAACCCGAGAGCGTGGAAAAAAATAAAAACGAATAATAATATTTAACGAAAGGTGAAAAATGAAACAATTTGAAAAAATTATGGTTGCAACCGACGTTCACGGTTCAGCGCAAACGGGAAAAACTTTACTCGAAAGATTTAGCGAAGAACAAGCGGAAGCCTTGGTTATAATGGGTGACTTCTACTATCACGGACCGAGAAATCCCCTGCCTGACGGACACGGTCCTATGCAACTTTGCGAAATGCTTAACGCAATAAAGGACAAAATTATCGCAATTCGCGGTAACTGTGATGCAAATATCGACGAAATGATATCGGAATTTGCTTTTCACGACACTTACGACGTAGAAATTTTGGACAAAAAAATAACTTTCACGCACGGACACTTATATAACGAAAAATGTTTCCCTTACGACACCGACGTGCTTATGTTTGGTCACACTCACGTAAATCGCGTCTTCAAGACGGACGAAAAATTAGCCGTTAACCTTGCATCTTGCTCTTTACCTAAAGAAAACTGTGATAAAAATTACGCAATTATTGAAGGTAATAAAATCACCATTAAAACACTTGGTGGAACGATAACGAACGAAATCGAATTTTAATTATGACTAACACTAAAGTAAAAGACATGACGACAGGCTCGCCGATGAAACTTATCATCGGCTTTGCTTTACCCGTAATGCTGGGACTTCTATTCCAGCAATTTTACAATATGGTCGATACCATGGTAGTTGGAAACTATCTTGGCGTAGATGCGTTAGCCGGCGTTGGCTCGACGGGGGCTATAAACTTTTTAATCCTTGGTTTTTGTTTAGGGCTCTCCACGGGTTTTGCCGTTCCTATTGCGCAAAAATTCGGAGCGAAAGACTTCCCCGCCCTTAAAAAGTACTTTGCAAACACAATATACATGACCGCGCTCGTTATTATTCCTTTAACCATAGTCGTGTCCGTGCTTTGCAAACCTATACTCGTACTTATGAACACGTCTGCAGATATTATCGACTACGCGTACGGTTATATATTTATTATCTTTTTGGGGCTACCTATCGCCTTTCTCTATAACCTTTTGTCGTCAATAATCAGAGCGTTGGGGGACAGTCGCACCCCTTTGTATTTCTTAATATTCTCCGCCCTACTCAATATCGCGCTTGACCTTGTTGCAGTTTTAGCGCTCGGTATGGGGGTAGAAGGACCGGCTATTGCAACCGTTATATCTCAAGGAATTTCCGTAGTACTTTGCTTTTTCTATATGATGAAAAAGTTCGATATTTTAAGGTTATCCAAAAAAGATTTCGCATTTGACAAGCAAAAATCTTTCCACCTTTTACATATCGGCGTTCCTATGGGCTTGCAGTTTTCGATAACCGCTATTGGCTCGGTGCTCCTACAAACTGCGGTAAACGGTATAAGTAACGATGCCGTTGCAGCCATGAGCACGGGCATAAAGGTTAGTATGTTCTTTAACTGTCCTTTGGACGGACTTAGCGCGACTATGGCGACTTACGCCGGACAAAATACGGGGGCAGGAAAAATCGACAGACTGACGAAAGGAGTAAAATCCGCCACGATAATAGGCTTTTTATATTCCGTTTTCGCTTTCCTTTTGCTACTTTTCGTGAGCGACTACGTGGCACTACTCTTCTTAAAACCGACTGAAACGAATATTATAGATATGGTAGGACAATTCCTGTTTTATAATAGTTTGGGTTACGTATTTCTATCCCTTATATTTATATTTAGAAACACCATACAAGGTATGGGATACAGCGGACTGTCAATGTTTGCAGGAGTGTTTGAACTGGTTGGCCGTTGCTCTATTGCCTTTGCTTTCGTCCCGACATTTGGATTTATCGCAGCGTGCGTTGCAAACCCCGTATCTTGGTTTTTAGCCGATATCTTTTTAATTCCCGCCTTTTTCTTTTGTAAAAAGAGCCTTGTAAAAAAATTAAAAAACCTATCGCAAACAAATTAAAATAAACAAAAAACACCGTTTTCACGGTGTTTTTCTTTTATAAACCTTTTTTAAATTCGCTTGGCGTTTTGCCGTACGTCTTTTTGAAAGTGACTGAAAAATAGTTAGAGTCGTTAAATCCGCAAGCGTAAGCAATTTCCGAAATAGTTTTTCCGTTCTCGTTTTTAAGCATTTCTTCGGCTTTTTGCAGTCTTACGAGATTGACGAATTCGTTAAAGCCAAAGCCCGTTTCCCTTTTAAACATCCTTGACAAGTGCTCCGCGCTGACAGAGTGTTTTTTTGCAACGTCAGTTAAGGTAATGGGTTGAGAATAATTCTCTTGTACGTATTTTAGGCAATCTTCTATAAAAGTATTGCCGTTACTCGTTTTGACTACTTTGTCGTGGTTTCTTGCTATTATGTAGAAAAGTTCTTGGGTTAGAGAAAAAAGTATTCCGTCACGGTACTCGTCGTCCACCCTAATCTCCCTTTCTATTTTTATATAAATATCTTCTATTTCTTTTTGAGTGTTTCTGTTTCTATATAAATATAGATTTGGAGCAATAACTTTCTTTACGGTATCGGGAATATAACCTTCGCTACAATTTATAAGAAGTCTTGTATGATAATTTTTGCCGTAATTGGCTTTATGGATAATACCGCTTGGAATAAGCACTATATCCCCCGACACAACTTCGTAAATGCTATTATCTATAAGATAACTACACGTGCCGTCGCGCATATAATAAATCTCAAAAAGAGAGTGGTGGTGTTTATTCACTTGTATTCCAACACTTCTCGTACTACTAAAATAAAATTCTTCGTTTTGTATTCCGCCGTAGTATTCCATTTTTATCTCCTTTTTGAAATCTTGTTTTCATTATACAAACAATTATCAAAAAAATCAAGATAATTGCGATAATTTATCAAAAATATTAAGGAAAACTTTGGAATTTTGATATACAATATAACCATAAAATGAATTTTGCCCAGTTTATGGGTACAGATAAAAGGAGAGTATTATGAAATATACTAACTTAGGTGCAGAAGACGTAAAGATTGCCTACATTGGCGGAGGCTCACGCGGTTGGGCTTGGGGACTTATGAGCGACCTTGCTGAAAACGCTGATATGAGCGGTCACGTTGACCTTTACGATATAGATTTTGAAGCCGCTAAGAACAACGAAATTATCGGTAATAAGTTCAACGATTTGCCCGAAACGAAATCAAAATGGACTTATAAAGCCGTACCGACTTTAGCAGAAGCATTGACGGGCGCAAACTTCGTAGTAGTGTCAATTCTTCCGGGAACGTTCGACGAAATGGAAAGCGACGTTCACACCCCCGAAAAATACGGCATTTATCAACCCGTAGGCGACTCAACGGGCCCCGGCGGTGTAATTAGATCACTCAGAACCTATCCTATGATGGAAAAAATTGCCCTTGCAGTTCGTGATAACTGCCCTAACGCTTGGGTTATCAACTACACCAACCCTATGGCTATGTGCGTTAAGGCTATGTACGATGCTTTCCCTGAAATTAAGGCTTTCGGTTGCTGTCACGAAGTTTTCGGAGCGCAAGCAGTTGTTTCCGCTGCCCTTCACGAACTTAGAGGTATTTACACGGAAGACAGAAAGGATATCAAAGTTAACGTAATAGGCGTAAACCACTTCACTTGGGTTACCCACGCTCATTACAAAGATATCGACTGCTATCCTATATACGCTGAATACGTAGATAAGTATTACGAGTCCGGCGTTAAGAAAAAAGACGACAACTGGATGAACTACGTTTTCGATTGCTCACAAAGAGTAAAATTCGACCTTTTCCGTCGTTACGGCGTAATTGCAGCGGCAGGCGACCGTCATTTGTGCGAATTTTGCGAAGGAAAATGGTATCTCGAATCCCCCGAAATGGTTAAAAATTGGGGCTTTGGTTTGACTTCGGTTAAGTGGCGTAAAGAAGACCTTCAAGAAAGACTTGCTCGTTCTAAACGACTCTTATCTGGCGAAGAACAAGTAAAAATTCAAAACACGGGTGAAGACGGAGTATTGCAAATGCGCGCCCTTTTAGGTCTTGCGCCCTTAGTATCTAATATCAATATTCCTAACCGCGGTCAAATACCCAACCTTCCTTTGGGCGCAGTAGTTGAAACCAACGCTATATTTGATTCCGACTCCGTTGTTCCCGCTTTTGCAGGCGAAGTACCTACTGGTATTTACTCACTCGTTGCAAGAAACGTTGACAACCAACTTCTTATCGCTGAAGCGTGCAGAACTCGTCGTTTAGCGCCTGCTTTTAAAGCCTTCGTTAACGATCCGTTGGTTACTTGCACTTTGTCTGACGCTAAAAAGTTGTTTGACGAAATGGTAGAAAATACCAAAGCGTATTTGACTGAATACGATATCTAATCACACTCCCCTTTTTGGGGAGTAACGTTTTAGGAGAAAAAAATGAAAGAAAAAATTATACAATTCGGTGAAGGCGGATTTTTAAGAGGTTTCGTTGACTGGATGATACAAAAACTTTGCGATAACGGTAGTTTTGACGGCAAAGTCGTAGTTGTTCAACCCTTAAAAGACGGTATGTGCGATATGCTTACCGCGCAAGATTGTAAATATCATCACTTGATAAGGGGTGTAGAAGGGGTGGAAATTAGCGAAATCGACGTAATTTCCCGTTGCGTAAAGCCGTACGACGATTTTGACGAATATCTCGCTCTTGCTAAAAACCCCGATTTCCGTTTCGTGGTATCCAACACCACGGAAGCAGGTATTGCTTACTCTGACGAAGACCGTTTCGACGACAAACCGCAAAAATCTTTCCCTGCAAAAGTAACAAGATTACTTTACGAAAGATTTTCATTAGGTCTTGACGGATTTATTTTCTTGCCTTGCGAGTTGATTGATAGAAACGGCGATAACCTTAAAAAATGCGTTATCAAATACGCTAAACTTTGGAAACTTGGAAAAGATTTTATCAATTGGATAGAAGAGAAAAACGTTTTCACTAACACTTTGGTTGATAGAATCAATACGGGATATCCTAAAGACGAAGATCTTGAACTCAAAAAGACGGATAAACTCGTAAATACTTCGGAATTTTTCCATTTATGGGTAATAGAAACGGACTACGACCTTGAAAAGGAATTGCCTTTCAAATCGGCTAACTTAAACGTTATAGTTACCCCCGATAAACTCGAAAGATACAGAACGAGAAAAGTTCGCATCTTAAACGGCGCGCACACGTCACTTGTTCCCTACGCTCTTTTGTCCGGTCTTGACACCGTTAAAAGTTGTACGGAAGACAAAACTATGCGCCGTCACCTTGAAACTTGTATCTTTGACGAGATTATCCCTACCCTTGACCTTCCCCGTGAAGAACTTATAGATTACGCAAAGAGCGTTATTGAAAGATTTGAAAATCCTTATATCAAACATTATCTTTCGTCAATTGCTCTTAACTCCGTAAGTAAATTTAAGGTACGCGTACTTCCGTCGATTTTAGAATATTTCAGAAGATACGGCAAACTTCCTAACACTCTCGTATTCTCCTTTGCTAAACTTATCGAGTTTTATAAAACGGATATGGCAAACGACGATCCCGCAGTTATGGAATTTATGAAAACACATACGGTTTCCGAAATACTTAAAAACACGAATTACTGGGGACAAGATCTCTCTTTCCTTATTCCGGAGATAGAAAAATATGTTAATAAATAATCTTGACAACGTAGAAGTCAACTTGTCTGACGGCCACAAATACGCTTTGCGTGACATAAAATGCGGAGAAAACGTTATAAAATACGGCAACCCCATAGGTCACGCGACCGAAGATATTAAGGCTGGCGAACACGTTCACACACACAACACCAAGACCAATTTAAGTGAAAAACTCGAGTACTCTTACGAACCCGAGTTTTTCGACTTACCCAAAATAGAGTCTGACCAAACCTTTTTAGGTTACCTTCGCCCAAACGGTGACGTTGGTATAAGAAACGACGTTTGGATAGTGGTAACCGTTGGTTGCGTAAACAAACTTGCAGAGCGTATCGCAAAGAAAACGGGGGCTTTTGCTTTCCCCCACCCCTTTGGTTGCTCTCAACTCGGTGACGACCAAAGCGTTACCCAAAAGATTTTACGCGGTATGGTAACACACCCAAATGCAGGCGGTGTACTCGTTTTGGGGCTAGGTTGTGAAAACAATAATATCCAAACTTTTAAGTCGGTTTTAGGAGAATATGATAATGACCGCGTTAGATTTTTAAACGCGCAAGACGTGGAAAACGACTTTTTAGAAGGGGTAAAAATCGTTCGTGAACTACAAAAACAAGCAAAGCGCGACAAACGCGTACCCGTTCCCGTGTCTAAACTTAAAATCGGCTTAAAATGCGGTGGAAGTGACGGTTATAGCGGACTTTCCGCCAATCCTTTGGTTGGCAGAGTATCTGATAAACTCGTAAGTTTAGGCGGTACGAGCGTACTCACCGAAGTCCCCGAAATGTTTGGCGCGGAGCACCTTTTGTTTAAACGCGCAATAAACCAAGAAGTTTTTGAAAAAGGCGTGCGCCTTATAAACGATTTTAAGGACTATTTTACTCGTCATAACCAAGTAATTTATGAAAATCCCTCTCCCGGCAACAAAAAAGGCGGTATTACAACGCTTGAAGAAAAGTCTTTAGGTTGCGTACAAAAAGGCGGGCTCTCCCCCGTCGTGGACGTTTTGACCTACGGGGATAAACTCGTAAAACCCGGACTTAACCTTTTAAACGGACCGGGTAACGACATAGTTGCAATAACTAACCTTATGGCGTCGGGCGCGCATCTTATTCTCTTCACAACCGGTCGCGGTACGCCCGTGGGCTCGAGTATTCCGACTATTAAGATTGCAACAAATAAAACGCTTGCAACAAAAAAAGCCAACTGGATAGACTTTGACGCAAGCCCCACTTTAGACGGAAACCCCTTGACGGACGAACTTTTTGACTTTATAATTAAGGTTGCTGAAGGCAAAAAAACTAAAAACGAAATTTACGGTTACCGTGAAATTTCTATATTTAAGGACGGTGTAACGCTATGAGTTTTATAAATAATGATTTTATGCTAAAAAACGACGTTGCAAAAGAACTTTTTGCAAGTGTAAAAGATTTACCTATTATCGACTACCATTGTCACCTATCCCCTAAAATGATAGCGGACGACTACAAGTTTAAAAACGCCTACGACCTTTTTTTAGGCGGTGACCACTACAAATGGCGTCAAATGAGAACGAACGGCGTACCCGAAGAATACATAACGGGAAATGCGGACGACTACGACAAGTTTTTGTGTTTTGCAAAAACTTTACCCTTGCTTATCGGCAATCCCTTGTATCATTGGACGCACCTTGAACTTGCTCGCTACTTTGATATAAACGAAACGTTATCTGAAGAAAACGCAAAAGAAGTGTGGGACGTAGTTAATAAAAAACTTCAAACGCCCGAGTTTTCGGCTCGTAACCTTATAACTCGCTCAAACGTCGAAGTTATTTGCACGACGGACGACCCTGTGGACAGTTTAGAGTATCACAAAACTCTTCAAGATTTTTCTACTAAAATACTTCCGACTTTCCGTCCTGACAAAGCCGTAAATATCGATAAAGAAACCTTTATCCCTTATATTGAGAGCGCAGGAATTAAAAGTTACGAAGATTTAGTTTCGTTTTTAAAGGATAAAATTTCTTTCTTCCACTCCCTTGGATGCAGACTTTCCGACCACGCGCTTGAGTACGTTCCCTTTAAAAAAGGTAACGCAAAACTCATCTTTGACAAAAAAATGAACGGAGAAAGCCTAACAATAGACGAAATCGACGCGTTTAAGACTGAAATGCTCGCTCTTTGCGCAAAAGAGTACGTTAAACTTGACTGGACTATGCAACTCCATATCGGAGCGCTTAGAAATAACAACCGCAAAATGTACGAGTTACTTGGCGCGGACACAGGTTTTGACTCTATAAACGACTTGTGTATCGCGGAAAAACTTTCGGCTTTTCTCGATAACCTAAACTACTCTGATAGTTTGCCAAAAACCATACTCTACGTTTTGAACCCCAAAGATAATTATGTAATTGCGACAATGCTCGGCAACTTCCAAAAAGGACCGACGGCAGGAAAGATTCAATTCGGCTCGGGCTGGTGGTTTAACGACCAACGCGACGGTATGGTTGACCAAATGAAGTCCCTTGCAAATCTCGGTATGCTCTCTCGTTTCGTTGGAATGCTCACGGATAGTAGAAGTTTCGTATCCTATCCCCGCCACGAGTATTTCCGTAGAATTATGTGTAACTTGATAGGTACTTGGGTAACTGACGGCGAATATCCGTGCGATTTTAAAACTTTAACCAAAATCGTACAAGGAATTTCTTACTATAACGCAAAAGATTATTTCGG
>JAZSRG010000178.1:0-6573 GCA_045538365.1 Clostridia bacterium | reverse complement strand
AGAAAATGATTCACACGTCCGGAGTTTACGCTTATTCCTTTGAAGGAATTCGTTACGACACGGGGGACAAACTTGGATATTTAAAAGCAAATATCGAGTACGCTTTGCGCGACAAAAAACTTGGTAAAGAGTTTAAAGAATATCTTAATTCTTTAAAATAAAAAATTATATATACCTTTCAAGTTATAAAGGCTTGAAAGGTATTTTTTTTGCCACGAATACCAAAAAACGACTTATTTCTACTTGCAAATTGACAGTGCTTGTGATAAACTTAAAACTGTGTATCTATATACAATATATAGTCCCCGATTTTGGAGGTGGAAAAATGCTTGCAAAAGTTAAGTCCTTTGCGCTCTTTGGTTTAAAGGGTTATCCCGTGGACGTAGAGATAGATATTAACCCCGGAGTACCGTCTTTTGAGACGGTAGGATTACCTTCCACCGCCGTTAAAGAGTCAAGGGAGAGAGTGCGTTCCGCCCTTAAAAACAGCGGGCTTGATTTTCCTTTAAAAAGAATAACCGTAAACCTTGCCCCCGCCGACACCAAAAAGGAAGGACCGATATTCGACCTTGCTATGGCTGTGGGTATAATGGTCGCAACGGGGAATATAGAAAAGTTAGATTATAGAGATTACGTAATGATAGGCACGTTGTCCCTTGACGGTACGGTTTGTAAAATTAACGGCGTTATGCCCTTGCTTATTAGCGCCGTGCAAGCAGGATACAAAAGATTTATCGTGCCTTACGAGAACGCTTACGAAGCGTCATACATTGACGGCGCAGAAGTTTACGCTGTTAAAAACTTGTCCGAGTGCGTAGAGTTTTTAAACGGCGATAAACTTTTAAGTAAAGTAACTGCAAGTTCGTACAAAGAGGAAGGAGTGGCTAAAAACTACGGGGTAGATTTTTGTGAAGTTAAAGGACAGAGCACTGCAAAGCGCGCTTTGGAAATTGCGGTTGCAGGCGGTCATAACGCTCTTATGATAGGTCCTCCGGGTACGGGTAAAACTATGCTCGCTAAATGCGTGCCCACTATAATGCCACCTATGAGTTTTGACGAAGCCCTTGAAGTTACTAAAATTCACTCCGTTGCAGGTGTGCTTGACTCAAAAACGGGTATAATTCAATGTAGGCCATTTAGAACTCCCCACCACACGGCAACGACTATAAGTTTGACGGGAGGGGGCGCAAACAGTCACCCGGGTGAGATTAGTTTAGCGCATAACGGCGTTTTGTTTTTGGACGAATTGCCCGAGTATTCTCGCCACACCATAGAAACGCTCCGTCAACCTTTAGAAGACGGCACGATAACGGTGTCGCGCGCAAACGGTACGGTTGAATATCCTGCAAACTTTATGTTGATTGCAAGTATGAACCCCTGTCCGTGCGGGAATTACGGCTCAAGAATACACGAGTGCGAGTGTACGGAAAGCCAAATAAGAAAATATAGGGCAAGAATAAGCGGTCCTGTAATGGATAGAATAGATTTGCATATAGACGTGGACGGCGTTAGTTTCGAGTCCCTTCGTGATAAATCCGCTCAAGAAACGTCGGTTACTATTAAAGAGAGAGTAAGTAAAGCAAGACAAATTCAGTACGAGCGTTTTAAGGGTACGGGAATATACACCAACGCCCAAATGTCGAGCGCTATGATAAATAAGTACTGCGCTCTTGACAAAGCGGGAGAAGCCATACTCGAGCGCGCTTATCACAGACTTAATTTGTCCGCTCGCGCAAACTCGAGAATACTCAAAGTTGCAAGAACTATTGCCGACCTTGATGGTTCGGAACAAATTTTGGAAAAACACGTAAGCGAAGCGATAAGATACCGTTCGCTTGATAGGAAATATAATGCTTAATTTAAATTTAGACGAGAAAGCGTGCGTGCTTTTACAGCGAATTGACAAACTTTCCGTCAAAAAAAGAATGGACGTTTTATCTCTTTTTGATAATTTTGGAGATATATTTACAAGTTACAAAGAGATGAAATCGGAAATAATACGCTTATCGTCAACGGAGTTCTACGACGCATTGGACAACGCTATAGTGTCTGGAGCGGTGGAAGACGAACTTAAAAAATGCGAGAGAGCAGGTATCGTACCGGTTACTTACGCAAGTGATAATTATCCCGACAACCTTGCAAATATTTCAAGTCCGCCTTTGGTTTTGTTTTGTAAAGGAAGAGTTGAGTTATTAAACTCTGAACTTGCAATCGGAGTCGTAGGCTCTCGTAAAGTTTCCCGTTACGGCTTGGACGTTGCTAAAAAGTTTGGAGAAGAGTTAGCCCAAAACGGCGTTACCGTCGTTAGCGGTATGGCAAGGGGAATAGATTCTATGTCACATAAAGGGGCTTTGTCCGTCGGTGGAAACACTATAGCCGTAGTGGCGACTGGACTGGATATAGTTTATCCGCCTGAAAATCTTTCTCTATTTCGCGAATTGACGGAAAAAGGTTTGGTTGTGACGGAATACGTTTTAGGAACGCCCGCTCAAACCTTTCGTTTTCCGGAGAGAAACAGAATAATAAACGGACTGTCCGACGGGCTTTTGGTCGTGGAAGCAGGGGAGAAAAGCGGTGCGCTTATAACTCTTGATCACGCTATTGAAGAAGGTAGAGAGTGCTTTATCGTCCCTGCAAATATTGATTTAAGGACGGCAAAGGGTAGTAACGCTATGCTACGTTCTATGCCCCACGCAATAACTTTCGGAGTTGACGATATTCTTAACCGTTTTGGTAGAAAAGCAAAAGAAAAAGAAGAAGTCAGCGCGATACAGTTAGATTTCAACGAGTGCATAATCGTGGAGTTTTTGGAAACGGGAGAAAGACATTTCGACGAGATTTTGGAGCAAGTGGATTTATCTTCAAGTCAATTATCTTCTCTTTTAACCCGTTTGGAAATCTCCGGCGTTATAAAGAACGTGGGCGGTAATTTTTATAGTTTGTAGTTTGAAAATTTTAAATTTTAAGGAAATATATGAAGTTAGTAATAGTAGAGTCGCCTTCAAAGGCAAAAACAATTCAAAAATATTTAGGTCAGGACTTTAGGGTAATGGCATCCGGCGGACACGTGTGCGACCTTCCCGAACACGAATTAGGGGTTGACGTTGAACACGGTTTTGAACCGCATTACGAGATAAACGACACCAAAAAGACCACCATTAAGAAAATGAAAGACGAACTCAAAAAAGCCGAAGCCGTTTATCTTGCGACCGACCCGGATAGAGAAGGAGAAGCAATAAGTTGGCATTTACAAACGGTTTTAGGGTTACCTGACGAAGAAAACCGTATTGAGTTTAACGAAATTTCTAAAACGGCGGTTAATTCCGCTCTTAAAAAACCAAGAAAGGTTAATATCAATCTCGTTGACGCGCAACAAGCAAGAAGAGTGTTAGACAGACTCGTGGGTTACAAAATTTCCCCCGTTCTCGGTAAAAAGATTCGTGGAAAATTATCCGCAGGACGCGTTCAGTCCGTAGCCCTTCGTATGATAGTAGATAGAGAAAGAGAAATTTTGTCTTTCGTGCCCGAAGAATATTGGACACTTGCTGCAACTTTATCCAAAGAAGGCTCGACTGCAAAGTTTAAAGCAATGTTTACAGATTTTTGCGGTAAGAAAATGAAAATGAAAAACCGCAGGGAAATGGATAGATTACTTGCAGCGCTTGAAGGCAAAACTTGGTCGGTTGATACCGTTAAAAGGGGAGTTAGTAAATCTCACCCCGCGCCACCTTTTACGACGAGTACCTTAACGCAAGACGCGTCCCATAAGTTATCCTTGTCCGCTCCCCAAACCATGCAAGTAGCCCAACAATTATACGAAGGCGTGGAAATTCAAGGGGAAGGTCAAGTGGCGTTAGTTACCTATATCCGTACGGATAGCGTAAGGGTATCAACTGAAGCCATGAACTCGGCAAGAGAGTATATAGAGAAAAAGTACGGAAAAGATTACGTGCCCGAGAAACCTAATTTCTATAAGAGCAAGGGCGAAGCCCAAGACGCGCACGAAGCAATTAGACCTATATCCCTTGATAGAACGCCCGAAAGCCTAAAAGGGAAAATTCAAAATAATCAATACAGAGTATATAAACTCATTTACGAAAGATTTTTAGCCTCCCAGTCAGCGGACGCCGTGTATAACACGCTAAACGTTAGAGTGTCAGCAAAGGGCGGGGAACAAGATTTCGGTTTTAAACTAACGGGTAAGGCTATGGCGTTTGCAGGTTACACCGCAGTTTATTCCGTACCTGAAACGCAAAACAATGAAGACGAGAGCGAGAGCAGTATGCTTCCCAACCTTTTTGAAGGGGATAAACTTTGTCTTCACGAATTAAAAGAAGAACAAAAATTCACCAAGCCCCCTGCAAGATATAACGACGCAAGTCTTGTTAAGGCTATGGAAGAAAACGGAATAGGCAGACCGAGTACGTACGCAAGTATAATAAACGTTATTCAAAAGCGTGAATACGTGGAGAAAAAGGATAAAAAGAACATGGCGCCCACCGAACTTGGTTTTGCCGTTTGTGATATGATGATGAAATATTTCACGGATATCATGGACTTGGGCTTTACCGCCGATATGGAAACTAAACTCGACAAAATCGAAGGTGGCGGAGTTAAGTGGAAAGAACTTATAGCCGATTTTTATCCCCCGTTTATAGCCAAAGTCAACGCCGCTGCCCGTGACGGCGCGAAAATGAGAGTTGAGCCCGTTAAAACGGATATTATTTGCGACAAGTGTGGCGCGAATATGGTTATAAGAGAAGGAAAGTACGGTAAGTTTTTGGCTTGTCCGAGTTATCCGAATTGTAAGAATATTAAACCTTTAGTTGAAGAAGTAGGAACTTGTCCGCATTGTGGCAAACCCGTAAATAAAAGACGTTCAAAGTCAGGCAAGACTTTCTACGGTTGTAGCGGATATCCCGACTGTACCTTTATGTCTTGGGATTTACCCGCGCCCAAACTTTGTCCAAAGTGTGCGAACACTATGACGCAACAAAAGGGTAAAGACGGATTGAGATACGTTTGCGTGGACAAAAAGTGCGGACACGTTGAGATAGTTAGTCAAGGCGATGAAGAGTAAAGAAGTTAAAATTATAGGCGGGGGCTTGGCAGGCTCAGAGTGCGCTTTGCGTTTAGCAAAGCAAGGTTATGCCGTTACCCTTTACGATATGAAACCGCTCAAAAAAAGCCCTGCGCATAGTTTAGACACTTTGTGTGAACTGGTGTGCAGTAATTCTCTAAAGAGCGAAGACCTATCCACGGGTTCGGGTACGCTTAAAGCCGAACTTGACGTTTTAGGGTGCGACGTTTTGCGTATTGCAAGAGATTGCGCAGTGCCTGCGGGCTCGGCGTTAGCGGTGGATCGTGAAAAGTTTTCAAAAGCCGTACACCAAGAACTTGAAAATAGCGGTGTTAAGATTAAAGCAGAACTCGTAAAGGAAATAGATTTTTCAACCACGACAGTTATAGCAACTGGACCGCTAACAGACGAGTCTTTGGAGAGCGAAATTCAAAAAATTACGGGAGAAAGACCTTATTTCTTTGATGCCGCAGCGCCTATAGTGACTGCAGAAAGCATAGATATGGAGCACGCTTTTTTCGGGGGAAGATACGGAAAAGGCGGGGACGATTACTTAAATCTTACTATGAATAAATCGGAATATCTTACCTTTTATAACGAATTAATTACCGCCGAGTGCGCGGATGTAAAAGACTTTGAAGGGGACGAGATATTCGAAGGGTGTATGCCCGTTGAAGTTATGGCAAAACGTGGGGAAGACACTTTGCGTTTTGGTCCGCTTCGCCCAGTCGGTTTTACGCACAAAGGGGAAAGACCGTACGCCGTGCTTCAATTAAGACGGGAAGACAACGAGTCCAAACTTTTCAATCTCGTAGGATTTCAAACTCATTTGAAGTTCCCCGAGCAAAAAAGAGTTTTTTCCTTAATTCCCGGACTTAAAAACGCGGAGTTTGTAAGATACGGGGTTATGCATAGAAATACCTATATCAATTACCCCAAAATTGCAAATGACGACCTATCCGTAAAAGGGTACGAGAACGTATATTTTGCAGGGCAAATCACGGGAGTTGAAGGGTACGTTGAGAGCGTTGCAAGCGGACTTATAACCGCGCTAAAAATTATCGAAAGGGATAATAATTTGTCTTTGCCTATCCCTGAAACCACTATAATAGGTTCGCTAATTAAGTACGTGACGAAAGGAAACGAAGCAGACTTTCAACCAATGAACGCAAACTTCGGCATTTTACCGTCTTTGGACGAAGTGATAAAAGACAAAAAACAAAGAAAATTATCTTACTCTAATCGCGCCGTGCGTGATATGACGGAGTACAAGTTAAGGAGAGATAAAAATGGAATTTAGAGGCACGACCATTTGCGCCGTTAAAAGAAACGGAGTTACCGCAATAGCAGGCGACGGACAAGTAACTATGGGAGAAAGCGTAGTTTTAAAGGGAAACGCCGTTAAAGTTAAAAGAATTTACGACGACAAAGTTATTTTGGGTTTTGCAGGCTCTGTGTCCGACGCGTTTTCCTTATCCGAGCATTTTGAAGAT